>CAYWAG010000031.1:0-10989 GCA_964455925.1 uncultured Verrucomicrobiales bacterium
GTGATTTACTGCGGTTCGATGAGATCGAGGCGATCGTGCGTGCCGGGGTCGCCCTGGGGGTGCGTAAGGTCAGGTTGACAGGGGGAGAGCCGTTGTTGCGACGTCACCTTGATGATCTGATCGCCCTGTTAGCCGCGATAGAGGGGCTAGAGGAGATCGCATTAACGACGAATGCGGTCTTACTCTCGCATTATGCCGAGCGTCTAGCCTTGGCGGGGCTCAGTCGTGTTACCGTGAGTTTAGACGCGATCGAGCCAGAGGTCTTTAGCCAGATGAATGGCGTGGGGGCTAAGGTTGACCGCGTGGTGCAGGGGATTATGGCGGCGCAGAGTAATGGCTTACCAGTAAAGGTGAATGCGGTGATCCAGAAAGGGGTAAACGAGGGGCAGATCCTGCCCTTGCTAGACTTCGCCCTTCAGGCTGGGCTGGAGCTACGCTACATCGAGTTTATGGATGTGGGCGAGACCAACGGCTGGGAGAAGGTCGAGGTCCTGCCCTCCGCCCAAGTCCGCGAGATCATTGAGACCCGTTACGAGCTCCGCCCTCATGAGCGCCCTCATGCCGCCGTGGCAGAGACCTTTGAGGTCTGCCAGGACGGGCAGCCGCAGGGACGGCTAGGGCTGATCTCCTCAGTAAGTCGTCCGTTCTGTAGTGATTGTAGTCGCATTCGGGTCTCTGCTAAGGGGGACTTATATGGGTGCTTGTTCGCCAGTAATGGGCAGCCACTCCTGCAGGCATTACGTGACGGCATTACCCATGAGGCACTCATTGCGCGGCTTGCCGGATTCTGGTCACAGCGCGATGACAGATACTCAGAGCTACGAGGTAAGGTGCAACAGAGTAAGGTCGAAATGAGTTATATCGGTGGATAAGCGCGAGTGAGTTGGGTGATTTTATCGAATTTAGCTCTTCATATTCTATTCTGGCAGCTGTATGACCAGCGGTGTGAACCGCTCTCATCTTCCGCTTCTTCTCATCGGGCTTCTCTTTGTCGCCTTTCGTATCTTAAGCTGCATTGTGGTGGACTTTCCGCCGAACAGTGCGCCGCTCGCTGCCCTTTTCTTTGCCAGCACTCTTCTGGCAGGACGGAATGGTGTGATCCTCTCCACCGCTCTCTTTCTCCTCTCTTACCCGTTGCTCAGCCTGCTTCAGGGATACCCTGTCGGCACAGACCTGCTTACGTCTCTTCTAGGGTTTGGGCTGATCGTCGGCATCGCCACTATGGCGGGTAAGCTGCCCTGCCATGGCTTCATCGCCCGTCTTACACTACTACTGGGCGGTAGTATTATCTCCGCCGCTCTGTTCTACTTCCTCACGAACACCTTCAGCTGGTGGATCCTGCCGTTCTATGATAAGACCGCGACGGGGTTCTACTACGCACAGTGGGGGCAGCACCCCAGCCTGGCTCAGCCTACCTGGCACTTTTTACGGAACTCCCTCATCGGTAATACCTGCTTCATCTCACTCCTTACCCTCGCGCAACTACGTGGCACCGCGCTGGTGAAGTATGAGCGTAATTCACCGATGAAGAAAAATCTTTCGGTATAATCGGACTTTTTCCCTTGCTCGATGTGAAAAGACAGGGTTATTTCCACCCTGTGAACCAGAGTCTCTACCTGCGTGGAGGCTCCTTTCTCTACCCCTCTTTCCAATTTTAACCATGGCTAAACCTGCTAGAAAACAATCCAAGAAGGATTTCTCCAAGGATCCAATCAACAAAGGGCTCACCCCAGAGCAGAAAATCGACTTCTATCGCGAGATGGTTCGAATTCGTCGCTTTGAGCTTACAGCTCTGCCTGAATACCAAAAAGGGGTCAACATGGGCGGATTCCTCCACCTGTATAACGGTCAAGAATCCATCGCAGTAATCTCTGCCTCCCTCATGGGCGAGCACGACCACATGATCACCGCTTACCGTGACCACGGACATGGGCTTTCCGTTGGCATGAATATGAACGAATGTATGGCGGAGCTCTTTGGTAAGATCGATGGCTGCTCTAAGGGTAAGGGTGGCTCCATGCACTTCTTCGCCCCAGATAAGAACTACTGGGGTGGTCACGGCATCGTAGGTGGTCAGACCCCGCTCGGTCTCGGCCTAGCATATGGCGTGAAGTACCTCGAGCAAGAAGGCTGCTGCCTCTGCTACCTCGGTGATGGTGCCATCAACCAAGGCGCCTTCCATGAGTCCCTCAACATGGCGGCTCTTCTCGATATTCCAGTAGTATATATCATCGAGAACAATGGCTACTCCATGGGCACCTCACAGGAACGCTCCAGCTCCGCCCCTGAGCGTCTCGCACAGCGCGCCGAGGGCTACAACATGGACTGGGACGTCGTCAACGGTGAGCACCTCTACGAACTCCGCTCTAAGCTCAATGTCGCCATGGAGCGTGCCCGTAAGGAGCACCGCCCCACCCTCCTAGAGATCGATACCTACCGCTACTACGGTCACTCTGTAGCCGACGCGAACCATAAGAAATACCGTGAGGCGGAGGAGATCGAGGTTTACCGCTCCGAGCACGACCCGATCACGACCTGGAAGGAACAACTCATCAAGGAAGGAATCCTTAACGAGGACTCCGCCAAGGCCATCGACAAGGAAGCTGCGCGTGAGGCTAAGGACTCTGTTAAGTTTGCCCTCGCCTCCCCAGCCCCGACCGTAGAGGACATCTCTAAGGACGTTTACTGGGAGGTCGATAACAACACCGAGGCGAGCCAAACCGGCCGCTACTTCTTCAATGACTAATCTCTAACCCCACACAGCAGAAACAATGGAAACGAAAACAATTACCTACCGTGAAGCCCTCCGTGAGGCGATGGACGAGGAACTCGCAAGAGACGAAAACGTCGTCATCTTTGGGGAAGAGGTCGCTCAATATAACGGTGCCTACAAGGTCACCGAAGGTCTATGGGATAAGTGGGGCGACAAGCGTATCTTTGATACCCCCATCTCAGAAGCCGCCTTCATCGGGATGGGCGTAGGTGCCTCTATGCTCGGTGTGCGTCCAGTAATGGAGCTCATGTTCTGGTCCTTCCACTCCGTAGCGTTTGACCAACTAGTAAACAACGCCGCTAACGTCCGCTACATGTCCGGTGGGCAGTGTAACTGCCCGATCGTAGTTCGCGGCCCCGCTAATGGTGGCACCAACGTAGGCGCCACACACTCACACGTCCCAGAAGCGATCTTCGCCAGTATGCCAGGTCTCAAGGTCGTCTCTCCTGCCACTCCAGAGGATGCTAAGGGACTGATGAAAACCGCTATCCGTGATAACGACCCAGTCTATGTCATGGAGTCCACCATTCTCTACGGAATGAGCGGAGAGGTCCCCACTGATGAGGACTTTACCATCCCTCTCGGTAAGGCTAAGACCGAGCGCGAGGGTAAAGACATCACTCTCATTGCCCACGGTGGCTCTGTCGTGAATGCAATCGCAGCGGCGGAGGAACTCGCGGAGCAGCACAACATCGACGCAGAGGTCATCAACCTGCGCTCCATCCGTCCACTAGACCAAGATGCCATCATCGACTCCGTCAAAAAGACGAACCGTGCCGTCATCGTAGATGAGTCTAAGCCCTTCTGCGGGGTCTCCTCCCAGCTCATTACCCTTATTCAGGAATACGCCTTCGACTACCTCGATGCCCCTGTAGGACGCGTCTGCACCATCGATGCCCCCGCGATCTATTCCCCACACATCGAGAACGAGCAACTGCCGAACAAGGACCGCATTGTCGCAAAAGTGGTCTCTGTTCTGAAGTAAATTCACCATCTCAGCACTTAAACCAAGGGGGGAAGAAGAAATTCTTCCCCTTTTTCGTTGAAAGTTATTGATTTCGGTCAACAGACTCTGTTTTACTTTATCTATATGAAGAACGCACTTAATATCCTTCTCCTCGCCCTCACCACAGGTGCTCTCGTCTCCTGCTGCTCCAGCTGTAAGAAGTCCGCCTACATGCCAGCTGCCCAGGCAGAGTCCTTTGCTGGTATCAGCGTAGGTAAGAACGTAGTCTCACCAGTCGTCACCCCAGTGACGATCATTGATAACTCTACAGAGCCATCAGGTAGATGTACCCAGCACTACAGCCTAGACAGCGCCTGTGCCAACAATGCCGAAGACGCCTCTAAGCGCACCACCGCTCAAGCATGGGACGGCAACCCCTTCATCGGTCTCGTCCCAACCATGAAGCCGCTTGCAGAGTAAGCACCCCTTCATCTCTCATACCCCACTCACATCACAGCGACTTTTGCCTCTCACTCACCGAGAGCCAAAGTCGCTTTTTTTATAGACACCCATGATGGTAAGAAACAAGAGTCCCAAATTCATAAAGTTTTAGCAGTAAAAAATGAGGTGGTGGTGGATTTACTCCTCGTCAGTTGCGAGCTGGGCTAGGAGGGGGGGCCAGATCTTGCTAGTGAGGTCTAGGAAGGACGGGGTGCAGGGGCTGTCTATGGGGTAGAAGGTGGAGATGAAGGCGTCTTCGCTCTCTCCCGGTGCTCCTGTAAACGAGGTGTCCCAGACGCTTTGGGCCTTGGATTGGCGTTGTCTGTCGGCATCCTCTGGGGTGAGCTCTGCGGCGTCTTTCTTCTTCGGCTTAGGGGTGTGGCTCCAATACGCGTAGGCGGTCTTTGGGAAGTGGGGGAGGGGGGATTGTTGCGCTTGGTGGTAGAGGGTGAGAAAGACGGTGAGCTGTTGCGCGTAATGCGGGTCCGGGAGGAGCGTTTCGACAGTGGGGTGGTGGTCGGCTCCCTGCTTGACGAGGTAATGTAGCTCTGCACTCACGGGGTGACCTAGCGCGGCACTGAGCACCAGCTGCTGGATGCGCATGCGTAGCAGGTAGGTGCCGATGCTACTGGAGACAGTGCTACTAATGATGGTGGGGGCGAGCGGTGGCGTGGTCACGGGGATGGCTCCTACTAGACGGTGGTGGGCATCCAGCGGGATGCTGACCTGCTGCAGCTGGACGGGCGGCAGCTGCTCTCTGAGCGGGGTGATCATCTCGTTGTTCTCCTCCCACAGCTGCAGCCCTAGGGCGGCGGGCGGTAGTGCGCCGCGCTGCGTGAGGGGGGCGATGAGCTGCTCTGGGTCATATGTATGCAGGAGCCCGTTACGTATCCCCCAGCGCTCTAGGTTATCGACCTCTACGGGTTCGTCCTCCTGGAGGGTGGCGCGCTCATGGTAGGCGGCGGCCTGGAGCACGTTCTTATAGAAGTACTTACAGGGGGAGGTGAGGGCTGCGATAAAGCTCTCTAGCGATATGAGCTGGGTGCGCTCTGGCGTGGCGGCATGATCCAGCGCAAAGTTTACGGGCGCTGGTGGGGTGAGATCCTCCTGCAGGCTCTGCGCGGCGGCACAGAGCTGTGGACTAAAGCTCTGCGGAGTCTCTCCCATAAAGTAGCTCTGATCAAACGCATGGAGCCGCTCGCGCTGAACGGTGAGACCAGGGGTGTGGTCGAGGAGGGTTTGTAGCGTGGTGGAGGGCGGTAGCTCACTACCATCGGTGATAGACATACCGATGTAACTGATGAACAGCTGCTTCTTAGCCGAGATGAGCGTCTCTAGGAAGAGGTAGAGGTCATCGTTACGCGCGGCGCGGTCGCCGGGACGGCGCTCCTCCCGGGTGAGGTCAAACTGTAGATCCTGCCCCCGTCGCGGAAAGGCATCATGGCTCATACCCAGGATGCAGATCGTCTCTATGGGGATAGAGCGCATGGGCTTCATCTCGCAGAAGGTGATCCGACCAGTGAGGAACCCGGTGGGGGTGGGTTCGGTGCTCAGGTGGTCTCTCAGGTGCTCACCAAACACGGTGTGAGGGAGGCGCTCCTGGGAGTCCGCGGCTGCCTCGAAGAGGGTGTCGAGCGTGGAGAAGAGGGCACGTAGCTCCCATTGCCCCGTCTCCTCCTCGGGGGCTAGACCCTGTGCGATCCAGAGGCGGGTTTGCTCGACCCATTGGTCCATTGTGCGGTCATGCGCGAGGTCAGTGTAGATGCGCTTACACCATTGGATAAAGTCACAGAGGGCGGAGAGCACCGCGAGGTCATCGCCCTCTAGCTCCGTGTAGGGGGCGATCCCGCGCCAAAGGGGCGGGGTAGCATCTGCCGCCGGAAGCATGGCACCTAGCAGCATGCGGTCCAGCCCCGCTTCCCAGGTCCAGGGGCTGTCAGGCATCTCACCCACTGCCTGCTGCACATGGTCATGGGAGAACCCCCAGCGAATCCCATTATCCGTGACCCAATGGTTGATCAGGTCGAGTGCCTCTGAGGTGATCCCAAACCGCTCTTGGATAGCCGGTGTCTGGAGGAGGTCCAGTGCCTCCTTACTCGTGAAGCGTGAGGAGCGCAGCGTGAAGAGCTGCGCCACCGCCGCGATCGTGGGGTGATGAATGAGGCTGTCGCGATCCGCAATGCGGTAGGGCAGGGGGCGGTCAGTGTCCTGGTTATGACTCCCAAAGACGGCCTCGATCGCAGGGGCATAGGCCTTAATGTCGGTGCACATCACCAGGATCTCACCGGTATCCAGCGGCTGCTCTGTGGCGAGGGTTAGGAGGTAGTCCTTTAGGGTTTGTACCTCGCGGGTGGGGCTATGGCAGGCATGAATACTGATGCTGCGATCCAGGGGGGGGACTGGCGCGGGAGCATCACCGCCCGCCCCGGACGCTAACAGCTGCGACGGCGCGGCTAAGTTCGTGCGGATGCCCTCCTGTAGCCACTCGAGCTGCGACTCTGGGGGGGGAGCGTCCGCCGTAAAGAGCTCCTGCTCCTGCACGAGAAACTCCTCCTGCTGCCCGCCATATATATTATGGACAAACTCGCGCCCCATTTGCCCGTTGGAGACCAGTAACGGATTATGGCTAAAGGGATCGACCTCTTCCTCGTAGGCTTGCTCTAGGATCCACTGGCGCTTGCTGGGGGCATCCCCCCAATACCCATCTACAGGATTCAGCCAATAGATGTGCACCGTCGTGCGCTTACTGAGATCATAGAGGAAGTTAATATACGCGGGCGCAAAGGTCGAAATCCCAAACACATGCACCGCCTCTGGTAAACGCTCCTGCGGGATGCTCCGGTTCAGCTCCTGTATATGCTGTGCCCAATGCTGGAGGGATGGCCCGTCAATCTCGATCCACAGTTGCTGCTGCCACTGCTCATGCTCGCCGGCAAAGGCGATCTCACCTGCATTCCAGGCACGAATCCAGTCCGGCCGATACAGGAGGTACTTATCGAACAGACCGGCGATCCGAGCCGCCAGTTGGTAACGCTTCAGGTCCGCACTCCCGCCCGGTCCGTCCAGATAATCCTTTACCAGTGAGAACCCCGCCCGCTCCTTTACCCGTGGTAGTGTCGCATACGTCCGCCATAACAGGGTCTCCACCGTGACAGAGGGGAACTCCACTAACGACTGCAGGAACCGGTTCGGCTGTGGGAACTCCACCTGCATCGCGATCTCCGCAGGAGGCTCAGCTAACTGCTGGCGTAACCACGGCGCCATCACATGGTTCCGCACGATCACCTGCGACTGGTAAAACACCTGCCCACGCCCCTCCTGTGCCAGCTTAGAGCTCAGAACCCGCGCTAGGGCGCGCTGACAGGGATGATGATGGAGAAAGAAGTGCGCATCAGACATAAGGCAAGACCCACACCCTACACCACCCCTCTGACCTGATGCAACCTTTGAAAACTGTCCGGCTGTGATTTTATCTGATGGCTAGAATGACCGCTCTCCAAATAAATCCACTCGATAAAATTCCACCCAAACAGCCCTGTTACACCTGCAGATACCATTCCACGGTCTTGCGGATGCCAGTGTCGAAGGTCTCTGCGGGGTGCCAGTCTAGGTCGCGCTGGAGCTTACTGGCGTCGATGGCGTAGCGGAGATCGTGCCCTGGGCGGTCGGTGACATGCGTGATGAGCGAGGCGTAGCCATCGGGAGGGCTACTGTCTGGTGCCAGCTGCTCTAAGATTGCGCAAATCGTGTGCACGACATCTAGGTTAGTGCGCTCGTTATCGCCTCCGATGTTGTAACTCTGCCCGATGCGGCCTTGGTTCCAAATCCGCCAGAGGGCGGCGATGTGGTCGTCAACGTAGAGCCAGTCGCGGATTTGGCTGCCAGAGCCATAGATCGGCAGGGGCTGATGCTGGAGGGCACGGGAAATAATGAGGGGGATAAGCTTCTCCGGATGCTGGTACGGCCCGTAGTTGTTAGAGCAGTTACTGATGAGGATGGGGAGCTGGTAGGTGCGGTGCCAGGCTCGCACGAGGTGGTCGGCTGCCGCCTTACTAGCGGAATACGGCGAGGAGGGGGCGTAGGGCGTATCCTCGGTGAACTTCGCAGGGTGGTGTAGCTCTGGGGGGAGGTCGCCATACACCTCATCTGTAGAGACATGGAGAAAGCGGAATGCAGACGGCACCTGGAGCCTGCTGCAATAATCCCGGGTCGCCTCTAGGAGCGTGTAGGTGCCGGTTATGTTCGTGTGGATAAAGTCGCCAGCGGCATCTATGGAGCGATCCACGTGGGACTCTGCCGCGAGGTGAAAGACCCCATCTGGCTGGTAGGTCCGGAAGAGCGTGTCTAGTAGTTGTCGATCACAGATATCACCTTCCGCAAAGGTGTAGAGAGGGGAACTCTGGACCTCGTGGAGCGCCTCCTGATTAGCCGCATAGGTGAGCTTGTCGACGTTGATCACCCGCACCTGTTGCTGCTGCACGAGGTACCGACAGAGGGCGGATCCGATAAAGCCACAGCCACCAGTGATGAGGAAGGTTTTCATAGTAATAAGTCACATTACGGCAGTAACTGTGGCATGAGCATCCTGCTCATGATCAACATCTATTGGCGATAGCCACTGACTTTCTCTTTAATGTCCGCTTATTCAATAGGTGGAGAGCCAAGAAGGACAGTCAGTGGCTATCGCCAGTAGAGTTATTCACGAGCGGGACGCTCGTGCCACAGTCTTTACTGCCGTAATGTGAGTCATAACAGAAACGCCTCTAATGAGCGGAACTCATTAGAGGCGTTTGTCAAAAGTAAGGGCGTGTTTACTTAAAGTCGACGAGCTCAACGTCGAAGACGAGGAGACCACCTGGGCGGCCGCTGCCTTCTTGCTTAGGACCATAGGCCAGCTCCTCTGGGATCCAGAAGCGGTAGGTGTCGCCTTTGCTCATGAGCTGGAGACCTTCAGTCCAGCCAGGGATGACCTGACCAAGAGGGAAGCTGGTGGTCTCACCACGCGTGATGGAGCTGTCAAAGAGTTCTCCGCTGGTTTCCCATCCGGTGTAGTGAACGGTAACGGTGCTCGCTGCGGTAGGCTTGTCGCCACCTTCGCCTTCTTTCAGGACCTTGTAAGCGAGGCCAGACTCCGTCTTCTGAGCGTCCTCTGGGACAGCTGCAACGTCTGCTGGGGTCTCTGGTGCTGGGATCGGCTCTGTGATTTCGACTAGGCCGATGGTGCACTTAACGATCGGGTCTGGTGCGCCGAGCATCTCACCTGGGATGTAAATGTCTGCAGCGCCACCTGGCTTAAGCGCAGAGAAGACCTCAGAGAAGAACGGAGGAAGCTGTGCCATAGGTGCCGTCTGTGGACCACCTTGTTGCTCAGAGGACTGGACAACATTGCCAGCACCATCAAAGAAGGAGAAGTCAAACTTTACGAGCTTATCTGCAGACGGAGTCTCACCTTCGCCCGCCTCAGTGATGACGTAGGAGAAGCCACTGTCGGACTTAACCGCACCTTCTGGGATCGCGATTGGGTCTGGACCTTTCTCGATGGAGATGAGCTCTACATCGAAGACGAGCTGACCACCTGGGCGGCCACTACCTGGCTGGGCTGGACCGTAGGCTAGGTCCTCTGGGATCCAGAAGCGGCGTTTCTCACCTACTACCATGAGCTGGACACCTTCGGTCCATCCTGGGATGACGCGGTTCAGCGGGAAGCTTGTCGGCTCGCCACGCTTGACGGAGCTGTCAAACATTTCACCATCAGAGGACTGCCATCCCGTGTAGTGTACGGTGACCGTGTCTTGTGCACGAGGATGTGTGTCGCCGGTGCCTGCGGTGAGGACGACGGAGGAGAGACCAGACTCGGTCTTAGTCGCCTCTGCAGGTGCAGCGGCAACATTATCGGGGGCTTTTAGTTCATCTTGAGCCATAAGACCGATGACACTGGCAGTGTATGCGCTCGCGACCAAGAAGAATTTGGAGTATTGTTTCATATATTGTAAATGCTGGGGTGTAAGGCGCTGGATAGCAGGGTAATCGCGAGGTTCCTGTGGGAGAAATACGGTCTTATCTAGCCACCAGTGCATGCACGGGTGTAGAAATTACAGCGGTCACCGTCTAACGTCTTATTTACTCTGTCAAACTTTCCTTGAATTTCCTTTTCATTTTTGCTTATGTTGTAGGGAATTCCTCGTTTCTTGCCCTCTCTCAGTGGGCGCGAGGGCTTGTTGACATTATGGAGACGTTGATGAATCTGAACCAAGACCACGTGATCTTGGACTTAAAGGCTACAGACCGCTTCTCGGCATACGCTGAGATCATGCAGTATCTAGTAAGCATTGGGGATGTGCCGGCAGAGGCAGAGGCCCCTCTCATGGCGCGGTTGAGCCAGCGGGAGGAGTTGACGACCTTCGCGATGGGGAAGAACATTGCCCTACCTCATATTAACGGAACCAGCCTGCCCCGCTGTGTGTTCGTCTACGCGCGTTCCAGCGAGGGTATCGAGTTTGGTTCCATAGATACCGGACTCGTGCACCATGTCCTCCTAGCCCTCATCTCAGAGAAGGAGAAAGGCGGCTGGCTGAAGACCCTCGCCAGATCTGCTAAGGCGCTCAGTAACTCCTCCCTCCGCCAGCAACTCATGCAGGCTCAGTCCCCACAGAGCGCCTGCTCATTGATCCAAGAATATTTCGCGTAACACCACCTACCATACATTCAGGCAGTATGTGGCATGCCCACCCAGGGCATGAACGCCATAGGTATGATTCTGTAGGGGGGA
>CAYWAG010000032.1:0-10958 GCA_964455925.1 uncultured Verrucomicrobiales bacterium
TACGCTCTTTCACTCTACTCGGGCATAGCTAGTGCTATGCGCTCCGGATGGCTGCGCCACCATGTGAGCGAAGCGAATCCGGAGCGCACAGCACTAGCTGTGCCCGACCTTTACCCCGGGTGCCGGTCTGCGCATGTGGTTGCGCTCCGCTTAACCACCCGCCTCCTTCTACTCTGGGCTTTGGGATTTCTCCCCTATGGGGAGACCTCTCCGCGAAATTTCTTGTGATAATGCTCCCTGACCTGAACAGTTACTTAGGAATTATGTTGGACAGGCTCTGCATGCTATCCTACCTGTAATAGTGGACATCATACCCTGCCCGAGGCTAGAGACTATGCGCATATTTGATCGATACTTAACCCACAAGACCCTCTTTACCACTACAGTGAGTGTGGTCTTTATGAGCTTTCTCGCGCTCTCTAGCCAAGTCATCCGTGAGGCGGATGAGATTTTTTCCCCCGATATGGAGGGGGTGACTCTGTTTTTCTCCTTTCTCCTGCATACTCTGCCTGTGATCCTGGAGTATATGTTGCCCTGGGCGTTCCTGACCTCTGCTCTCATTACTATTAAGGGATTTTCTTCACATAATGAGGTGACCGCTTACCGGATGACTGGGGTGAGCTATCTCCGCATTGGGTTACCTGTGATTCTCATTGGGCTAGCCTGTAGTGTGGGGCTGTACTTCTGCACGGGGACGTGGACCCCTACGGCTAAGGCGAAGATGCGGACCCTCTTTAGCACGTCACAGATTAAGGATGGGACGGTGCAGCTCACTCCTGCCCTCTTTAACTCCCTGTTAGATCGCGAGTTTCTCGTCCATATGGATAGCATTGATGGGGATACGATCTCTAACCTGCACCTTTACCGTGTCGAGGCAGAGAATGCGGCACCATCTACATACACCTTCGCTAAGCAAGCCGTCCTAGACTTTAGCTCTCCCTCAGAGGTGGCGATCACCCTGGAAAATGTCTACCTCGAGTCCCATGATACAGATGAGAATAAGACCGATACGCTGTATTCAGATAAAATCAGCCCGCTCATTATCCCCATTAAGAAGAAGCGTCCTTCTGATAGAGCACACCATCAGACGAACCAAACTCTCATCAGCACTCTCTCCTCTGACGCCGTGACCGAACAGGAACAACAGAAGAGGTTCGACTACTTTTCCACCTTCGTCTCACGCATCTCTCTGTCCCTGTCCTGTCTTACCTTTAGCTTTCTGGCGCTCCCGATGGGGCTGCAACATAACCGCAAGGTCAGTAATAACGGTATTCTATGGGGCTTTATCACGGCGGGGCTTTTCTTTGGGGCGCTTACCGGGCTAGAGAATGTTGGGGATACGATGCTGACCCGCGCCACAGCCTTACTAGCGCCTAATGTGATCGGTTTACTACTAGCGGCGTGGCTCTTCCGCCGGCTCAAGTTTGCTTCATAAGGGAGGGCTCCATGCATCGTGAGAAATTCCCGCTTTCTCCTTGGAATTCCGCGTCTCTCCTACTAGGCTGTGCCAATAATGAAGATTCAGCATTCACACCATTCACCAAGGTCGGGCTTTACTCTTGTAGAGCTACTCGTAGTCGTCGCTATCATCGCGGTGCTCGCGGGGATCTCCACTGGCGTCTATGGCCAAGTGGCAAAAAACGCTAAGAAGAAGCAGTCCGCCGCCATCGCGCGTGCCATCGAGATGGCGATCGAGGATTACCATACGGAGTATAACTGCTTTCCTCCTCCGTTCCGCGGTACCACGGCTGCTAACGACACCCTGGATACTGACGACGTAACGGGTATGACCACTCTGCTGGCAGACCTCCTAGGAGAGGACACGGCGCAGTTTAACCTCCGCAAGAAGAACTTCCTGAACCTAGAGAACGCCAATGCTGAGGTGAATGGGATCGTATATAATGGCGCGAATGTTCCTACTGAAATAGCAGACCCCTATGGACAACCCTACATCATCCAGGTGAACACCAGCTACGACCAAAACGGGGTTGCCACTCCAGGTGGCTACCGGAATGGCGGTACCCAAATAGCTAAGAATGTCATCGTCTATAACTCTGGGCAAGACCAAGAGGTAGGAACCTCTGATGATGTGATCACCTGGTAAGTGCCCCTATTTATTCTCTCTCGTCATGCTTTCCAAACTCATTACCGCTATTACGGCGGGGCTCCTCCTCTGTAGCTGTGAAGGTCCGCGCCTTCATTCTGGTCCTACGGTGGGTGCGCCAGTCAGCCCTGCATCGCTGGGGCTGTCGATCAACACCAGCCTGATGGTCCCGCAAGGGCAGTTCGCGCGCCATCGGGGCGACCGGATGCGCCCCCGATACATCACGATCCACTCTACACAGAATACGGCAGCCTCTGCTAATGCGCGCATGCATGCCGTCGCCCTCCGCCATGGGCGCCTGAAGTCCCGTAACAACTCACTGGGCTACCTCTCATGGCACTACAGCGTGGATGCCGGCACCATTTACCAGAGTCTCCCTGATAACGAGGCTGGACAGCATGCGGACTATGACGGCCCTGGGAACCGGTATTCCATCGGGATCGAAATGTGTGAGAATAGGGGGAACAGCCTGGATGCGACCATGGAGCGTACTGCCCGGCTCTGTGCCTACCTCATGCGTCAATACCGCATCCCGCTGGAGAACATCGTGCCACACCAACATTGGCGTCGCATTCGCTACTCCGATGGACGTGACCTGGGGCATAAGAACTGCCCACATTTCCTGATGACGAACGGGCAGCCTGGTCCTAAGTGGGATGCCTTTAAGCGCCGTATCCAGAAGTATCTCTAGGGGCGATCTCCTCGCGCCGCATTGGATCTTACATATATGAAAGTCTCTCTCCGCATTCAGGGTGTTCGGAATGACCACGGGTATGTCCGAGGGCTCGCCTTTGTCAGTGAGCAGGGCTTCCCAGAGCAGGTGCAGAAGGCGCTCGCTAAGGCACAGCTAACGGCGAGCAAAGGAGAATGCCTCCTCCAGTTTGACCTCAAAGGGTTACCAAAAGGACAGCCTGCGCAAGTGGCGTTTGCCGTCTATCATGACGAGAAGAAGACCGGGCGCATCGAGAAAGGGTTCCTGGGGATTCCTAAGTGTGGCATTACCTTATCGAACTGGCGGGGGCTGGGGCGGCCTCAGTTTCACAAGTGCAGTGTCACGGTACGAGCGGGACAAGAGCTGCGCTTAAAAATGATCTACTTTTAATCGTGCCTTTCTCCTCTCACCCGCTTAGGGATGTGAGGATATATTATGCGTGCGAGATTGATCAAAGACTTCCGCTTCGAAGCGGCTCATACCCTCCCCTCCCTCCCAGAAGGCCATAAGTGCCGCCAAATGCATGGGCACTCATTTAAGATCGAAATCCACATCGAGGGGGAGGTCGATCCCACCATCGGCTGGATCTATGATCATAAGCAAATCTCCCAGGCTATGCGCCCGCTTATCGATCAGCTAGACCACTCCTATCTCAATGACATCGAGGGGCTAGAGAGCCCCACCATCGAGATCATGGCAGCATGGTTCTGGCGAAAGCTGGAGTCCGACCTCCCAGGTCTGTGCGAGATCGTTATCTATGAGACACCCACCGCCCGTTGCTCCTTTAAGGGCGAGTTTTAATCCTCCTTCGTATTGTGGTATCCCTATTCTACACTGCCCCCCCCCTCAGCCCCACCTGAATAGTTGTCCTCCTTCACGCTATACGACATTTCCTATCTGTAAATTGTCGTGTAGTGTGACCTGGATTAGAGCTGGCTCTGCACTGGGGCGGGCTGGCTCAGAGGGGTGAGGGGAGTGTCTTCTGCCGTGCTGCCGAACTTTAGGTTCACGATCACAGGATCACCAGGCTCTACCTCCCCATTTAGGATGTCAGCAGCCAGAAAGCGGCTCAAACGTTCGCCAGTAGGGCGCAGGGTCGCCTGCCGGTCTCCTTGCTCAATGTAATACAGGCTATGCCGCTGTGCATACGCCTCGTTCGTCACCTTCATCAGCACAAACTTCTGAGCAGTATTCACCGTCACGATCTGTCCAATAGAGGCAATGCTACGCCGCTCCACTTTGTGAGTGCCGTCTAAGCCCCCATTAGGTGCCTCTACCGGGCGAGAGGTGCAGGACGGCAGCAAGATCAGACCTAGCGCAACTACAGAACGAATGCAATTCATCATGCTCACCACACTAGTCCGTGATCACAATGCTGGGCAAGGCTTATGCCAACGTAGCGTGTGATTTTTATCTGGTGGATAGCAAGAGTTTAAATCCGATCGAGTGTCTCGTCTTAGGGGGCAATACAGGCAGACTTGGATTGGAAAACCATTAGAAAAAAAATCACACCCCCACAGAGAATGGGAGTTGACAGGGGCTAATGAGGGCGGTAAGACTGCCCGTTCACGGCGCAAAAACGTCACAACCTAATCTGCTCGAACTTATGAAAGCTGATCTACACCCTGATTACCATCCTGTAATTTTCCAAGATCTTACGACTGGAAAGCAATTCATCACACGCTCCACTGCTAAGTCTGATAAGACTGAGACCATTGACGGCGTTGACTACTACGTTATCGCAATGTCTGTAACCTCTGACTCCCACCCATTCTTCACTGGTAAAGCCCAGTTCGTAGATACCGAGGGTCGTATCGACAAGTTCCAGAAGCGTTTCGGTGCACGCAAAGAGCGTCGCAAAAAGCCAACACTTGGCTAAGCTGTCCTTCCTTAAGGACACATATAAAAAAAGCTCACCTTGCGAAGGTGGGCTTTTTTTTGTAACTCACATTACGGCGATCATTCATGAGTTCATCATATTATCCCTTATAGTCTTGGATGAATGCCACGTTCTTGAGCCTCTTTTCTACGGCGACGTCGATCATAAAGTCGGAACGCTCCCCCCTTGTAATAGTATACCTTCTAGCGTTCATGCCCAAGATGGGCATGCCACGGTTATCGCCGTAATGTGAGTTGTAAATATTCAGGTAGGGTAAAATCCTACTAGATCTCCTCTCTCAATTGTATATGCTCCTGCTCATATGAAACATCACTACCCCTTTATTCTTCTCCTTCTCGTACTAATAAGCGCTGCCCAGGACACGACCTCTGATCTAGAGATCCAGGTTCAGGCGGCGCATCAGGTCGCGTTTCCGACCGAGGAGGGCAAGTTCTACCAGTTACACACCGCTACCTCGCTGGACAGTGAGGACTGGGTTCCCATCGGGGCACCCATTATCGGAGACGGTGAGCCATACAGCCTGACGCAGACCGCCGAGGGCGAGGTCAGACGCTTCTATAAGGCAGAGGAACTCAATGAACAATGGGTGCTCGTCTGGAGCGATGAGTTCGGCGGCACCTCACTAGACTACACGAAGTGGGGCAAAGAAGAGAACAATTATGGTGGTGGTAACAATGAGGCACAATACTACAGCACGGCTGAAAAGTACGTCTCTGTAGCGGATGGATATCTCAATATCTCCGTCTATAAGGACTCGCACACCTCCGTGGATGGCAAGACCTCATCCTATACCTCTGGACGCATCCGCTCGCTACAGCGCGGGGACTGGACGTATGGACGCTACGAAGTGAGGGCAAAGGTACCTGGAGGCGAGGGGATCTGGCCTGCCGTATGGATGCTACCCTCAGATGGCACGATCTACGGCACGTGGGCATCTGGCGGGGAGATCGACATCTTAGAGTCTAAGGGGAGCGATGTGACGCGCACGATCGGGAGTATCCACTTTGGGGGGGCATGGCCAGCTAACCAATACCGCAGTGGCTCCTACACTCTGCCATCAGGAACATTCAGCTCACAGTTCGTTACCTATGCTGTCGAGTGGCACGAGGATCGCATCGATTGGTTCGTCAACGACACGCGCTATCAGTCCATTACAAAGGAGCAATGGAATAGTGCCGCCGCCCCAGACTCTGACACCGCCCCGTTTGATCAGCCCTTTCATCTTATTATGAACGTCGCCGTTAATGGAGGCTTCTTTAATGGCACCACCCAGGACGCTAATAACCTCCCCGACACCGCCTTCCCACAAACCCTACAGGTGGACTACGTCCGTGTTTACCAGTGGGCGGAGTAAATACCCTGCGCCATATATTTTACGGTGTGTGGTTTTTCTAATGGTTGTAACGATTCAAGTCTATTTGTATCGACCCTAAGACGGACACCATAAAGCATGAGGAGGTGAAAGGCTCCACCTGGCGCTATATGATAGTCGGATCTGCACCAACTGTGACGAGATACTCGATGGATTATGTGGAGAGCGGTCATTCAGACCGTCCCCGTCTGGGAGACATTCAGTCTCCCTCGCTACGCGAATAAACTTCTATTATCAAAACGCCACCTCACCCTGCGCAACGAGACTGAAGGTCTCTTAAACAGGGTCGGTCTAAAATGACTGCTCTCCATAATTCCAGCCACCAGAAAAAATTACACCCCACTCCATTTTCGCGTTACATTGAGGGGAGAATAGTGTGTGGTATTCTTCTATGTCAGTCTTACTTCTCGCTATTGGCTCGGCCGTTCTGTATTTGATCGCATACCGCACGTATGGACGGTACCTGGGGCAGAGGATCTTTCGGCTTAGTGCTACGCGGATTACTCCTGCGCTGGAGCTGGAGGATGGGAGAGATTATGTCCCTACCTCTAAGGGCGTGATCTTTGGGCATCACTTTACCTCGATTGCGGGGACTGGGCCGATTGTAGGACCGGCTCTCGCTGTGATCTGGGGCTGGCTGCCGGCAGTGTTATGGGTGCTCTTTGGGTCGATCTTTATTGGTGCTGTGCATGACTTTGGGGCGATGGTCGTCTCGCTGCGGAATAAGGGGCAGACGGTGGGTGATATTGCGGGGGATGTGCTCTCTCGTCGCACGCGAGTGCTGTTTCTGGCGATTCTCTTCTTGGCGCTGACGATCGTGCTGGCGATCTTTGGGCTAGTGATCGCGGCGGTCTTTAAGATGTATCCCAGTGCGATCTTTCCCTGCCTCTTGCAGATTCCGATTGCGGTGGGGATTGGGCTCCTCTTTCACCGGCGTCAAGGGTCATTGCTGTTACCCTCATTAGTGACCTTAGGGATCATGTACCTGAGTGTGGCGTTTGGAGATGTGGGTTTACTGGCACAGTGGAACGCCTACTTAGCGGGGCTGCCGATCATTGCGTGGGTCGTCATTTTGCTTGTGTATGCCTATGTGGCATCGGTCTTACCCGTGTGGGTGCTGTTACAGCCACGGGACTTTATTAACTCCCTGCAGCTGTTGACCTCGCTGGGGCTGATCTTTTGCGGGTTAATTGTCGCGGCCTTTGTGGGGCTAGAGGTAGCTGGTGAGACGCGCGCGCTAGAGATCGTCGCTCCTGCGTATCGGGCATCGCCGGAGGGTGCGCCTCCGATCTTTCCCTTCCTCTTTGTGACAGTGGCTTGTGGGGCGATCTCTGGGTTCCACTGTCTGGTGTCGTCGGGGACTTCTAGTAAGCAGATTAAGAGTGAGCAAGATGCGCTTGCAGTCGGGTTTGGGTCGATGCTTACCGAGGGGTTTCTCGCGATTATTGTGATTCTGGCATGTGTGGCTGGGATCGGGATGGGGGTGGCGACGGATAAGGGCACTCTCTTTGCAGAGGAGGCGTATCTCCTGCGGTATGAGTCCTGGGGCGCGGCTAAGGGGCTGGGCGCAAAGGTGGGTGCCTTTGTCGATGGAGCCGCGAACTTTATCAAATCTTTAGGCATTGCTCCTCAGTTTGCGGTGGCAGTGATGGGCGTGTTTGTCGCCTCCTTTGCGGCGACGACGCTGGATACCGCCTGTCGCCTACAGCGCTATGTTACCCAAGAGTTGGCAGCAGAGCTGAAGGTGCGTCCCTTAACCAGTAAGCATGGAGCGACCATCTTTGCGGTTACTCTCGCAGCCTTACTGGCATGTCCTCCCGCGCCGGGTGGAGACTGGAGTGAGGTGAGTAACTTAGGCAAAGGCGGGCTCCTCCTGTGGCCGCTCTTTGGCGCGACGAACCAGCTCCTCGCGGGGCTGGCGTTCCTCGTCATTATCTTTTGGCTACGGCGGCAGCAGGCTCCCACCTGGTTCATCCTACCCTCGGCATTCTTTATGCTTATCCTTCCTGGGTATGCGATGACTTATGAGCTCTTCCTCTCACCCACGGCATGGCTCATCGGGGAGACTCCTAACTACCTGCTCTCTGGGTTTGGGCTGGCTACGATGGCTCTGGAAGGCTGGATCATCTGGGAGGCGGTCAAGGTCTGGAAACGCGCTGCTCCGAGTAGGGTGGAATGATCTTATGGATGCATTCGCCCCGCTTGTTCAGGGCTGTCTCCCTAGAGGGGTGGGTAGCCCCTGCATTCTGGTGAATTTGGATTGATCTCTGAGGTGGCAGGCTGTAAAGCCTTCAGCTATGCCACGCCCCCGACGTCAATCAGGAAACAGAGAAGCCCGTGAGAATAAGCACACGAGCGCTAAGGCGCATGCCTCTGCCCCTCGGCTCGATGAGAACGATTTAGAGCGCATTGTGATGGAGAAGCCCCAGGGGCTCTACCTCATCTTAGACTGTCTGAACGATCCGCATAATCTCGGAGCGATCTTACGCACCGCAGATGGTGCGGGAGTGGATGCCGTCATCGCACCGCGTGATAAGGCAGTGGGCATTACTGATACGGTCATGCGCATTTCTGTAGGGGCAGCGGAGACAGTGCCATATGTGCGCGTTACGAACTTACACCGCACGATGTCGATGATGAAGCAGCATGGTGTTTGGATCATCGGGACCTCAGATCACGGGACGCAGTCCCTCTTTGATGTCGAACTCACGGGTGGCGTCGCTATTGTGACTGGCTCTGAGGAGAAGGGGATGCGCCGTCTTACAGAGGAGGCTTGTGACCATCTCGTGCAGCTCCCGATGAAGGGGAGTGTGCCATGTCTGAATGCCAGTGTGGCGACAGGCGTGTGTCTCTATGAGGCCGTGAGACAGCGTGACGCGGGCGCGTAAATGGAATTTAACCCTGATCGTATTATGATGCCTCGTCGCGTAGCCTTTCTTCTGCCCCTGCTGGGGTTTCTCGCTCTGACCTCCTGTGTCAGGTTCCCTCATGAGCCTGTGGCTATGGAGCCGCAGCCGACTGCCGCTGCCTCACCGCTCCGTCCTCTTTGGCTGGTGGGAGATAGCCTCCACGCAGACTTTGTCGTGGAGACGAGTTGGCTCCGCGAGCATGGAGTGCGCCTGCCGACCACACTGAACCGTTACCGCTACCTCTGCTTTGGCTGGGGTGATCGCATCGCTTATACGCGTCGTTGGCGCTCTGCTGATATTACTCAGGCCTTATTTTGGCCCAGTGAGAGCATCGTCCAGGTAGTGGGGTTTAATACGCCCGTACGGGCTACCTTTCCGCACCACCAGGTCGATGAAGTGCGTGTCCCTGCCTCTGGCGGAGCGCAGTTAGTAAACTTTCTGGAGCACAGCTTTACCTATGCTAGTCCGCAGGCCGCCGCCCCCATCACGTTGCGACCCGCAAAGTGGGGATACGGGTATTTCATTAAGTCGCCGTATTCGTATTACCTACCCCGGATGTGTAACCAATGGGTCTCCACTGCCCTGAACGCAGCTGGGGTGCATACCACGCGCCCCAGCATGACGATGACCTCACAGAGCCTTGCCCGTGAGGTCCGCCGTTATCAGCAGTGAGCAGAGCTTAGCGATTTACCGCCGCTTTCTTTAGCCGATCCATCAGCGCCTCTCCGACGTTGGCAGTCTGGATGGGCTCGGCAATGATGGCGTCTAGCCCTGCCTTATCGAGCTCGCGCAGTGCCCAGTAGAAACGCACGGCAGCCTCAGAGACCTTGCCGCTCCCTGGGCTGAGCGTGACCTCAGACGCCCAGTCGTGCGCATCGTAGAAGCGCCCTTTCTCGCCTTTTACACTCAGGAGCCCATACTTCTTACCTGGCTCTGGCTGGAACTCCTCTATGGAGTCATAGAGGTAGAGCGGGGTGACGGGCGCATAATGTGACTCCAGCAGCCCAGGGGACTCTATCGGCGAGGCTGCCGAGGGAGCGGGATCTGCGGTCGCATCCTTACGGGGGGGCTTAGGCTTCTCGACCTTGCCATACGCACGGAGCTGCTCCCGGGTGATGGCTCCGGGGCGGAGGAGGGTGAAAATGGGCTTCTTCCCTTCTGCAGGGGGAGGGGAGATGCGAATAATGGTGCTCTCTACGCCTTCGCTGCAGGCACCACCATCAATGATGAGCGGGATGCGTCCGCCCAGCTCGTCCATGACAGCGGGGGCGGAGGTGGGGGAGATGCGCCCAAACCGGTTGGCACTAGGAGCCGCGAGCGGTCCCGCTAGCTGGCAGATCTCCTGCATGATCTCATGTGACGGCATCCGCACTGCCACCGTATCCAGACCACTGGTAATAATGTCAGAGAGGTGATCCAGCTTAGGGAGTACGAGCGTGAGCGGCCCGGGCCAAAAGGCATCGACGAGATCCTGCACCACGGGCACGATGGCATCATCAATATCAGCCACTTCCTCGAGGTCGTCGAGGTCCCCAATGTGCACGATGAGAGGATCATAGCTGGGGCGCTCCTTTGCCTTATAGATCTCCTGCAGGGCGGTCTCATCATGGATGCTAGCGGCTAGACCATAGACGGTCTCGGTGGGGACGGCTACCACTTGACCCGCGAGGAGGGCATCGGCCGCATGTTGGGCGGCTTCCTTCCACTCGAAGAGATCCGCAACAATGAGTTCTGTGTTCATACCCTGCTTTTACGCCCCATAGCATGAGGCGCAAGCCTATTTCCTACGATCATAAACATTCCTACATAGCAGAGTGGAGTGGGATGCATCCAGCGCATTAACTTATTGCCATCCCTCCCCTCATTACCTACGATGCAGGTATGATAGAAAATGTGGAGTAGTGTGATGCCCTGATGACGAAAGCGTCTTTTTTCGGTTGCTGAATGGGCACTGCGGTCGT
>CAYWAG010000033.1:0-10791 GCA_964455925.1 uncultured Verrucomicrobiales bacterium
GGGGGAAAGCAATTACGCCCCCTTTAAGCCCACTCACGGAGTGAGCACTTTATCCATCCCCTGAGGTCTATCATAATGTGGCGAACTGATCTTTCAGGACGCTAGCATGAGCGCCTCGCTCATCAAGACTTCCACTGGCGGCCTTACTTTGCTCTCCACTTGTTAGAAAAGCGGACATGAAGGATAAATCGACTCTTGGAGCGTTACACCACTCCTATCGCTGGCTTCAACAGAGTATCCCTGCTACCCCGATAACGCCCTACTTACAGAACCCGTCAGCCTACATAGACTCGGGAGAGTAGACACCTCATAAAGCTCAATACCGGCAGGGAGGCTAGTACTCACAGTTTTTGCCCTGCCTGAATCGTTACGAAAAATATCTCGACGATAGGGATGGCTCGAATGCGAGCGATAACTCAGGAGGTGATAGTCGGGGCACGCGAAATTCACCGCATACAATCTAGGGGGAGTCGCTGGCGCAAAGTGGCTGGCAAGAAGATTTAAAATTTTCATGAAAAACTCATACAAGCTGGTCGTGGCATCGGCAAAACAATGAATGAAGCCTATTACGGTTTCTTTATCAAAATTATGAAATTATTAACATTATGCGCAGCATTAACCTGCGCCACGCACGCTGTAACTGTTAGCTCTGTTTCCGTTTCTGGTGTCACAGGAGCCACTACTGGAGGCTCTCTCACTCAACTCTTTGACGGAGATGACACTACATTCTGGTCAGTAAGAGGTCATGAAGAAATGGTCTTCACTCTCACGTTTGATCAATCCTACGATATTTCCGGATTAACAGTTCTTGATGATTTTGGCACTATTGTTGGTAACCAAGGGATTGAGACCTTCTCAGTAGAGTTCTTTACTGGTGGAGTTACAGGCACATCTGTTCACACCACAGGAACTTTAACTTCGGCTACGACAAATGGTAATGAGGAGTTTTACTCCCTTGGTACTACTGTAACTGCGGATTCTGCAGTCTGGACTCTCATAGATAACACTCAGAGTGTCACAGCATCATCAAATGCAAATACCGACCTTACTCAGTTTCGTGAATTCGGGTTTGTCCAAGTCCCAGAACCATCATCCGCGGCTCTACTAGGTCTCGGTGGTCTTGCCTTTATTGCTAGAAGAAAGCGCTAGTCTTCTTCATATAAGTCACGAGCCCCCTATGGGGGTTCGTTTTTTTGAAATTTTTTTCCAACCCAAATAGATCATTATGTCTTTTTTCACTAGATACTCACTCTTAATTGCCTTTCTTTTGCAATTATCGCACTCACAGGTCAATGTTCAGACTCAAGCATTGAACATATGGAATCCCTCCGCCATGAGTACGAATGGATATATTTTCTCGAATCCTGGTGCTAGTATTGTGTCAAATGCGACAGGTGATTTCTATTTTGAATTTTCATTTACGACCCTAGAGACTGGAGAAGCCAGTTCTTTTGCCGATAGTGTCGCGATTACCGGTCTACGCTTTGCGGAGTATGACCGCGCAGAGACTGACAGTGACACGGGACAAGCCTTTGGGACATACTCATATAATATTAACTGGTCGATTTCCTCCGATGGTGTTACCTACAGCCCTATTGGGGATACTACTGTCAGTATTACAGATGGTCAGACCTGGAGTCGCGTTACCGTTCCGACGGATTACTCCTTAGAGATGGCGCAAACTTATACTGTACGATTAGCGCTCTCCCCTGCGGCTGGGGATGACTACATTTACTTCGATGACATCGGGATGGTTCTGACTTACACAGACACTTCTACCGCCCCCATCGATGTGCATACAGGAGCTGTAAATTTCTGGGATACAACGACTTTATCAACAAGTGGTTACAATTTTTCTCAGCCAAGCGTAAATATCCTATCAAATGCGACAGAAGACCACTACTTTGAGTTCCCTTTTGTCACCTCCGCGAGTGGCGAGGCAAACTCTTTTGCAGACGCAGTGGCGATTACAGGTCTACGGTTCGGTGAGTATGATCGAGCCGAGACTGACAGTGATACCGGTCAGGCCTTTGGCAGTTATTCCTATGATATTAATTGGTCGGTCTCATCTGATGGCGTTACTTACAGCCCAGTAGCGCAGACAACAGTCAGTATTGTAGACGGTCAGTCCTACACTCGTGTTACTGTTCCGGTGGAATACGCGCTAGAAATGGGGCAAAGCTACACCATGCGCCTAGAGCTTACACCTGCGGCAGGCGATGATCACATCTACTTTGATGATATTGGGATTATCCTCACTTACCGGGATACGGATGTAAATGCCACAACTGACGAGTTTACGATTGATACGAATACAGTGATTAAGTCAGACATCAATCCTGGCTTTGGTTCAGGAGTGCTTGCCTGGCTCAAGTATGCCCCGAAGAACAATATTGAGCCTGGAATACAACGTCTAGGCTTAGGTTCTCTCCGCTTCCCTGCAGGTCACCCCGCGGACTATTATCTGTGGCATGACATTGATGCGGGAGATCCATTAGACGGTCTACAAGATAAGATGGCTACTGCATCCACATGGATCGTAGGGAACCAAGCGAAATGGGGTTATGCGGTTAATCCGGACGCCACTCTTTCGGATAACGCGATGGACTTTGACGAATACATGGCTCTCTGCACGCGCTTAGACGTTGCCCCGCTTGTTGTTGTCAATGCGATGTCGCATAAGTTTACTAACGGTCCGACGCAAGAGAAGCTCGTGGCGACCGCCGCGGCCTGGGTGCAATACGCTAATGATAAGGGCTATGAAGTCGCCTACTGGCAGATCGGTAATGAGATAGATCATAACTCTGCCACCATTAGCCTCGCGGAATATGTGGAGATCTATCACCAGATCGCTTCCGCCATGAAGGCGGTAGACCCTACCGTCCAGGTTGGTCCTGGGATCTTAGATCAGATCGGTTATTACCGCGCTGTCTGTAGAGAAAACATAGATAATGTTGATTTCCTTACTGTGCACAACTATCTTCATACTGCGGGCTTAAGCACATACGAGGATTGGAGAGACCGTAGAGAGACCTTACTCCTCTCCGCAGCAAATGCTATTACAGTGAGCGGAGAATATGGAGACTTACCCGTTCTAGTTACGGAGACGAACTCACGCGGAACGTTGGCAGATCTTCAGGGCAGAGATGTAAACGATTACCTCAAAACAATGGTGTGGTTTGACCTCCTCATGGAGCAGGTGGTCTCTGCGCCGATTGAGTATTCCTACTTCTGGAGTATCTCAGACCTATGGACTGGTGAGGCAGATCCCCCTAGAGGAGTCACCTACACTCTCCTGGACGAAAACTACAACCTTACGATGCGAGGGCAAGTTACGCGCTTAATAAACGAGCACATCCTGGAGAACGCGGTTGATGTCTCATATGGAAATGCCAATCTACGTGCCTATGCCTTTACGGGTAGCACAAGCTCCGATGTTCATTTCATGGTGATCAACAAATCCATGGACACTCAGAGTGTGACGATTAATTGTAATGCGTTCACTACCAGTAGCACAGGAGCGGTAACTCAGTTCACGGCTGAATCCACGCACAGCTTAGAGAACGACATAGCAGAGTTTACTGAAACCAGCGAAACAGGAGTGTTTTCCATGGATCTACCTCCCATTTCCATTACTGCAATTAAGTTTACAAATGGAGTCGTAGAACAAAGCGCTGTCAACCTCTCGTCACTGCCAGAACTCAGTTTTGACAACGGAAGAACCGATCTGAAGCTTACCAACCACCCCATGAAGCCTTACCGACTGCAACGCTCGACCGACCTCATTAATTGGACCGACGTCGTGCGCGGCTCCGAAGTGATCGAGTCCTTTAATAACGAAGATTTATCTGAAATCGGACTACAAATCTCTGAGGAGCTTGACGAAGCTGACCGCGCCTTTTACCGCGCGGTGCAAGACTAGTCGTAACTATTCAGGTGAGAAACGGCAAGCCTAGTAGCGCCAGCTTCTCTGCTGGCGCTGAGCTTCAACCTTAATTCCGCAGTTAGGAAAACCACAGACATCCTTGCCTGATAGCTCTCTCCTTACATCAACGTAAGCCTCGATAAACTCGGGAGGCAAGATGCCTCATAGAGCCCAGTGCAAGCAGGGAAGCTGGTGCTCCCAGCGTTTACCCTACCTGAATAGTTACCCATATCGCAAGTAAAGGCGCGACCTCAGGGAAGCGCGCCCATAGGCGATGCTGATCCCGCTCCGCCTACTACTAGCGAGAAGAGTAACGAAGCTTTGCGTTATACCCCACCCCATTACACTGGCCTAAGAATACACCTACTGGGTGAAAACTACAACCTCCTGCCAAAAGCTACGAATCCTATCCCTCTGTGTCAGAGTGCCTCTATGATTCAACTCATCTGCGCAATCACAGTTTATCGAGGATCGCTCCCTGGAGTACAAAGTTATCGATGGTGATAGGTTGGTTATCCCTGCCAGTGAAGAGGAGTTTGATCGTGTGCTCTGCACCTGCAGGGATCATGATGGGGGTAGTGAAGGAATAATCGAGATCAGGGTAGTCAGAGAGGCGGCAGGTGAATTTGGACTGCGTATGGAGTGGGGCGCTTTCGGTCACGGTGTTCTGCACGCTGGTGTGGATGATCCTGACTTCATTCATACATCCGCTCCAGATTCGATAATAGTCTAAGTGGAGGGAATGAAGGCTGAGAGGAGAGTCGCCTGTATTATGGATTTGTATTGTGATCTGTGGCAGGCTGTTAGCATGTTTGATAGTGAGAGCCTTCCTTAAAAAGCGGGGGGCTGCTGCATGCGGGATAGTCCCCAGAGTCTGGTCTGTGGAGTTACTGGCTGTAGTGAATTCGGCATACCGCGCTTGCCAGTGGATGGTGTAAGCTTGATCTGCGGGGGCGTAATGAGCCTCTGTCTCACCTGAGTATGCAGTATAGAGGAGCTGGCTGTCCTGTGCGTAGCACGATACGAGGCATAGGAGGAGGGTTAGTAGGAAACGGTTCTGCATTATTTCACGGTAATTTTTGGGGAGCGCCCTACATGGTTAATAAAAAGTTCGGTGCGATTTGGCTGATCTGGATGCACGATGATTTCCTGCAGACCTTTGATCCTTACAGGCTTGTTAGGCGGGAGGATGATGGCGGAGGAGAGGTCTAAGATGCCAATATGAGCCATACGGAGCTCCTCTGCAGAGACGCCGACTGGAGAGGAGAGGGTCAGGTGGTTGTAGCGGTTGTAGGAGAGAAAGCTCTGCTGAGGGGTGGTAGAGAACACGAGGGGCGTCTCACTGTGTAGCGAGAGATGATTCTCTGTAGGATCATACTGAATATCGATCCGTTGCTCGTTAACCGTGTCGAGCAGAGCCGTTATAAGCGGGTGGTAGTTGAAGTGCGCGCCTCTGCACCCACGGTCATAATATAAGATACGGTCTAGGAGGACAGCATTTGTAGGAGATTCCTGCAGAAGGAACTCGGCGACCTCTCTGAGCTGTTCTAGCGTGGGGCGCTCAGTCTGGGTAAAGGCAAAGTCTGGATAGCGTTCCTTGAGCTGGAAGCAAGTGGCAAATGGAGTGCTGTGCTGGATGGTAGCATCTCCTGATACAGCTTCAAGGTTCAGCTGGATAGTGTGGAGGTAGTTGAGCCAGGCTTGTTTATGCTTCGGGTTACGATCATATGTCTGGGCTTCGAGTAAGAGTCGCTTCGCGCCGTTAAAGCTTTTCATCCCCCCATTACGGTTGATGTAATTAAACAGGAATGTAAAGGCCCGCTTATCGATGACCTGGTAGTAGGTTTCGCGTTCGGTCTGCCTCATAAGCTCATCATCAAGCTGCTGCTTCTTTTTGCTCCGCTCGTGGGCAAAAAATAGGGCGATAGTGGCGAGGAGGAAGAGTGTGGTGGCGGTGGCAAGAAGAGTGCTGTGACGCTTGATGAAGAGAGCGGAGCGCGAGACGATGGTACCACGGAGCGCATGAGTAGGACAGTCTGTAAGATAGCGCTGTATGTCTGCCTGGAGAGCCTCTACGGATGGGTAGCGGTCTGCGGGTAGGGGGGACATAGCCTTCGTGCAGATCGCATTAAGCGCGGCGGGAATAGCGGCAGTAGGGGCGACACTGATGGGCTGAGGAGCAGGAAGAAAGTCTGCAATGTCGTTGAGCTGGTGCGGGTGGTCTGTAGGGGGCGAGTACCCGGTGAGAAGGTAATAGAGAATGGATCCTAGGCCGTAGACGTCTGTGCGCTGGTCCTTGGGGGCGTTTTTTATGAGCTGCTCTGGTGCCATGTAGCCAGGGGTGCCCATGACTCCGGCGTAGCTCTGGAGGTTTGCGATGCGCTGAGGGGGCGCGCTGTGAGAGGGCTGGCCCTCCTCGGAGATGGCCTGTCCTAACCCCCAGTCGCAGACTTTAACTTCGCCAAAGTCTCCGCAGATAATATTATGGGGCTTAAGGTCCAGGTGGAGGATGCCAGTATGGTGAGCGTAGGCTAGGGCATGGCAAATGGCTTGGTAGGTCTCTAGCAGAGCCGTGAGGCTGGGTGCCTGCGGAGTGAACTCGATGAGACTGTAGTTCTCCAGTAGATCCATGGTGAAGTATGGACCGCGCTGGGGATCAATCCCGGCATCCAGGAGCCTGATAATACTCATGTGGTTCAGCGATGAGGTCAGCCAGGCCTCGTGGATGAGGAGCTCGGCGTCAGCCTTGCTAGTCCGGTCTGAGCGGAGCTGAGCATAGGCGACATGACGCTGCGTGGCAGCATCCCAGCAGCGGTAGACCTCCTTAAGCGCCCCCTGACCCAACGGCGTAAACTCGGAGTAGCGCACCTCGCTCTCCTTCAGAAAGCTCGTGTTCGGGTATATCAGAAGATCCGAGACATCGTCCTCCTTGCCGACGCATTCCACGAGCTTGAGCAAGTTTTCCCTACTGAGTGAAATATCTTCGCGCGAAGGAGTGTCCATAGAATAGAAATGGAAACAAGGTACGAGAGAGAAGGATGGAGAGAGCCTAGTCGATCTCACCGACTTCTCGCATGATGTGTGAGATCGCCTTTGTCAGGGCGATTCGGATACGGGAAAGGTAGTTATAAACTGAGCTTTGAGCACTATCGGTTTCATGGGCAATCTCCTCAATGCTCCTGCCCTTATAAGAGAGGTCAAACACTTGCAGCGCCTTCGCAGAGAAGCCCGGCGCAATGCGCTGGCGGGCAAGGCTTACGATATAATCTTGCCACTCAGTCTCAATACGCTGCTCTATCTCGCTTTCTGCCCCGAGGAAGTCGAGAGATTCCTCGGAGAGGTTTGGAGCATTCATCTGCTGCTTCTTAGTCCTGAGCATACGGTGATGCATGAGGCAACGATTACGCACAAGCGCAGAGCTCCAAGAGCGAAACTTACCCTTCCTAGGATCAAAGGACTCTAAGCTGTTGCTGATCTCAATGAGGATCTCCTGCATGACATCGTTGTGGTTAGAGGTGGGGATGCTGTAGTGTGTGAGCAGGTGACCGAAGAACGGGGTATAAATAGAGATCAACTCCTTCCATGCCTCCTTATCCCCGCGATCTAGGGCGCGCGAGATCAGTGAGTATTTAGTTGAGTAACTGCCTTGGCTCATAACAAGTAATAAATTATGCCTCTAGGAGGCCACGAAGGTCTGGACTGCTTAACAATAAGAGTGGGTGAACCAGTAATCTTCTTAACCAGATTTTGTCTGAAAGATTACCAAGGTCAAGACTATCTTGGGGATCATTTGTACGAGTAAATCACTCCCACAATCATTCGGGTGCGATTTTATCTAATGGATTATGTGGAGAGCGGTCATTCAGACCGTCCCCGTCAGGGAGACATTCCGTCTCCCTCGCTACAGTAATAAGCTTCTATTATTAATAACGCCACCTCACCCTGCACAAAGAGGCTGAATGTCTCTTAAACAGGGTCGGTCTAAATGACCGCTCTCCATAATTCCCTCCACCAGATAAAGTCATTCTAGAAGCTCTTGGAGTTCGATACCTGTGATATACTATTATTCGCATTTAACTGTACAAAGTTTTATCTAAACTGAGGGCGATACGAATTACGGGTGCAGTTGTAGATCAAATCTGTGGCGCTTCTCCCAAGAGAGCTGGTCTTCGACGAGTGTCTTGCGCTCCACGGCATGAGCAACGCGCTGAATCTTCTAGTGTCCCACTAGTAATAATACTTGACCCATGAATCGTAATACGATTACCTAGGCGCGCTATGATTAAACTGATCACATCCCTTGCGGTTGGCGCAGCTATGTTTACCGCCGCTTTTGCCCAGAACTCACCTTGGCCATTCCCAGGTGCTGGCCCATACGCATTTCAGAGCGAAGACACAGACTGCTACATCAGTGCAGAAGGTGGCTCACGTGCTACCGCTAACCGCACCGTGATCACGGATGATGAGAAGTTTACGACGGAGATCATCTCTGGCAACACCCTCCTTATTAAGTCTGTCGCTACTGGTAAATACCTCCGTCGTCTCGGTGGTGGCAGAGTAAAGGCAGATGCTGACCACAGCACGACGAACACCGCTATCCAGTGGAAGATCGAGCGCGTTTATTACAACAACACCCGCGTCACGCTAGACGGCTGGGTAATCCGCAACGTAGGCGCTGACTTTACGCTCCAGGAAGTCGGCACCGGTGCTGGTGACCTCATCCGCGCTAAGAAGGATAAGACGTCCCGCTCCTATCGCTGGTCTGTAGTCGTGGCGCGCTAAGCCGAGCGACCTGCCCACCCTAAATTGGTGCACACCCTTTCCAAGCTTACCTTCACGCGGAGGTAAGTTTTTTTTGTTACTATCCATGAAGCTCTTTCACCTCTCCCTTAGCGTCCTGGCTCTAAGCATCGGTATTCTCCTCTGGAGCGTGCTGTCACGCCCAGCTCTTACGCAGGACACGGACTATAAGGGGGGGGCTCGTGAGCGCAGCGCGCCACCACAGTCCGCGCCGCCCGCCACTGTGGTGCGCCCTGCGCCTGTGGCACGGGTTATAGAGGGGAACACCCTGACACAGGCCGGCAGGATGAGTGCAGAGCAGTTCCAGGCGGAACTCCACCGCTTGCTGCGGGAGCAGCCCGGGCTAGCGTTTGGGTACCTCGCAGATGTAGATCTGCGCATTATCCCGCCCGATGCCGTCTCACAAGCCTATTTGGCGTACTTTCAGGAATCGGGGGATCTCGCGCAGGGGTTAGCAGGCATTGCCTCCTTCTCTGAGCACCACAGCCTGAACGCAAGCCTGGTCCCAGATTACCTCGCGCTAGTCGCCCAGACCTCTCCAGAGCAAGCCCTAGCCTGGTGCCTAGAGCAGGACAGCATCACGGGGCTCGGCAAGGGGCTGCAACAGCTCGGGGCGCTAGCAGGGAACTCCCCTACCCCTAGCCAGCAGATCGAGTCTGTCCTCGCGTCAGAGATCAACGAGTATGATAAGGCCGCCTATCTCAGCGAGGCTCTCTCCACGTGGATCGACCACACACCTGCGGCAGCGATGGAATACTTCTCCGCGTTCCCGCCATCGGAGCTCATGGATGATGTCGCCACCCGTAATATCCAAAAGATCGCTGCGCTGGACTACGAGGTCGCCCTGGGCTGGATCGAGTTTATCACCAATGAGGCAGACCAGGAACATGCCCTGAGCCTCATCTCCGCTCACGCCCCCTCTGCACGGTAATCGATGCTTGCGCCGTCGCACTGCCTTCGCTAATATCTCTGGTATGCATCAGATTAACATCCACGCCCTCTACCGCTCCTCTGGACACTCTTATAAGGGGCGCGCTGGTAAGGGGTCCCTCTCCTACGAGGTCGAGACCTGTGAGACCTTTGACCTCGTCGCGGGCTCTGGCATTATCGGGGACCGGTTCTATGACTATAAGCCTGACTTTAAGGGGCAGATCACCTTCTTTGACTGGGCGGTGTATGAGGAAGTGCAGCGCGAGTTTAACCTGCCAGACCTCCACCCGAGCGCCTTCCGCCGGAATGTCATGGTCTCTGGGATCGATCTGAACTCCCTCATCGGACAGCGGTTCAGCATCAACGGGATCGAGTTCAGTGGGAGTGAGGAGGCTGCGCCCTGCTTTTGGATGGACGAGGCCGCCGCCGACGGCGTGCACCAGCACCTCATGGGTAAGGGCGGCCTACGTTGCCGTATCCACACTGACGGGACGCTCCCTACTGGCGTTCATGATCTGTCTTACTAGTGTCCTGCATACTTACATCTGCCTCTCTTTCCATAAAGGCGCGCTATAATTCCTCATGGGTGATCGTTCCGAGGTCGTGGGTTTGGCCTTCCTCTAGGGTGTATCGTGGGAGCTTACTGGGATCATACCGCATCCCTGTGTAGAATGAGACTTCGCCAGGGGCGATGCCTTTTATGGTGAACTCGCCATTCTCGTCGGTCTCTGTCCATGCTAATCCGCTGGCCTCTTTCTTACCCTCGTGGTGTCGTGGCCGGATGCTGATGTTTTGCATAGGCTTACCGTTAATATCGACCACACGTCCCTTAGCGGTGGCACCTACAGTGAGATGGAGTTTCACGGTATAGTCCTCTCCCTGCTGCGCTACGAAGGGGGCGGAGAAGGCGGGGGCAACCTGCTTCTTACCAGAGTTTTCCTGGTGATAAGCACAGAGCTGGATGGAATGCCCCTCTACCTTTGGGAGGTAGCCCGAGAAGCGACCATCCTTCTGCACTCGAAGGGGCTGAACGTTCGGCTGCTTCATCCCACTATTCTGGACATAGCTCACTACGATGTCGCTCAGGGGGAGATCGACTTCGGAGGTGATCGTGCCTTTCACGTAGGTTCCTTTGG
>CAYWAG010000034.1:0-3570 GCA_964455925.1 uncultured Verrucomicrobiales bacterium
CTGGACTCCCAGCTGGCTGTTTTTATAAGCGACTCTTAGGTGGTGAGTCGGTAGTTCCAGGATTACGCGTCCTTACCGCAGCAGTTCTTGTGCTTTAGGCCACTTCCGCAGCTACAGGGCTCGTTACGTCCGACCTTCACGGTGGGGCGGCGTTTCGGGAGGTTGATCTTGATCTGGCTCTCGTCACGCATTGGGGCGTCGCTTTTGGCGGCTAGGTTAGCGCTAGTGCCTGTGCCTACGGGGCGGTTAGCGTCAGCACCTACCTGGTAGCCACCTTGTGCATCCGCACCGGCTTCTGCCGGGCGTGAGAGCTGCATGGGGAGGTTGTTAAGGAAGCTCTGATAGTTGTCAAAGTTCGTCGTGGAGCGGAAGAGGTGAGTGAGTGCCTCGTTCTTGATGTTATCCATCAGGGTCATGAAGAGCTCGTATGCCTCCGTCTTATACTCCACTAGCGGATCCTTCTGCCCGTGCTGGCGAAGGTGCACGCTCTGGCGCACTCCATCCATGTTATAGAGGTGCTCCTGCCAGAGGCGGTCGATAGCGGTCATCATGGTGTGACGCTCCAGCATGTCGAGCAGCTCAGGGTTCTCCTGCTGGATCTTCAGGTCATAGGCTTGCTTTACCTTAGTGATCAGGAGTTCCGCGATCTCGCTCTCCTCCATCTCTGGGAAGTTTGTGTTCTCCTCGTTCACACCCAGCGGGAAGGTGAGGTTCACCCAACCGTAGAGTTCCTTATAGTCCGCATGTCCTTCATCACGCTCGTGGAGGTAGTGGGCGACCTTCTCTGGAATGACGGTCTCAATGACTTCATAGATCAGTTCACGAGGGTCATCAGACTGCAGCACTTCATTACGGTATCCATACACGACATCACGCTGCTGGTTCATCACATCGTCAAAGTCGAGGACATACTTACGCTGGCGGTAGTGGACTTGCTCTACGCGCTTCTGCGCGGTCTCGACAGAGCGGTTCAGCATTCCGTGCTCTAGGGCCTCGCCTTCTTCCATCCCAAACCGCTCCATAAGCGTGGTCATGCGGTCTGCGGCTGCGAAGTTACGCATGAGATCATCCTCAAAGGAGAGGAAGAACTGGGTCGCGCCGGGGTCACCCTGACGGGCACAACGACCACGCAGCTGGCGGTCAATACGGCGGGAGGTGTGACGCTCTGTCCCAATGACGAGCAGTCCTCCTAGGTCCTGCACTTCTGGCTCTAGCTTAATGTCGGTGCCCCGTCCTGCCATGTTCGTAGCCACGGTGACCGCGCCCCTGAGCCCGGCTTGTTGGACGATCTCAGCCTCTTGGCGGTGGTACTTCGCGTTCAGGATCTGGTGTGGGATCTTAGCCATCTTTAGCATGCGCCCGAGGGTCTCGGATGCCTCTACAGACGCCGTACCAATGAGGACGGGCTGCCCCTTCTCATGCGCAGTGCGCACGCGCTCGATGACGGCATTAAACTTCTCACGACGGGTCTTAAAGACTTGGTCGTTCTGATCATCCCGCTGGTTCGGGCGGTTCGTCGGGATAGGGAGAACATCGAGGCTGTAAATGTCGTGGAACTCTGCGGCATCTGTCTCCGCCGTTCCGGTCATACCTGCGAGCTTCTCGTAGAGACGGAAGTAGTTTTGGATCGTAATCGTCGCATATGTCTGCGTCTCTTCCTCGATCTTACAGCCTTCCTTAGCCTCTACCGCTTGGTGGAGACCATCAGACCAACGGCGTCCCGCCATCTCACGACCGGTGTTTTCATCAACGATCACGACCTTGTTCTCCTTCACCACGTATTCGACATCCTTCTCATACAGGCAATACGCCTTTAGGAGCTGCGTGATGGCGTGGATGCGGTCGCCCTGTGAGTCGAGACGCTGCTGGAGCGCTTCCTTTGCCTCTCCCTTCGCCTCTTCATCGAGGTCTAGGTTCGCATCGATCTCACCGTAAGCGGTTGCGAGGTCAGGAAGGACGAAGGCGTCTGGATCATCTGGGGAGAGGTAGTTACGCCCCTTTTCCATGAGGTCGGCCTCGTGTGCCTTCTCATCAACGGTAAAGAGGAGTTCCTCCTTGATCGCGAAGAGCTCCTTCTTCTGCGTATCCTCATACATGGAGAGCTCGGCTTTCTCCAGAGCACGGCGCGTGTCTGGATCCTCTAGGAAGCGCATGAGCTGACGGTTACGTGGTTGCCCGAGCTTAAGCTTAAAGAGGGTGCGCCCACCGTTCTCCGTATCACCAGCCTCGAACTGCTTCTTCGCTTCCGCCGCGAGCTGATTACACAGCGTGTTTTGCTTCTTTACGAGTGCTTCAATCGTCCCACGGTATTTGTCGTATTGTGCCGTGTTACTCACTGTGGACGGGCCAGAGATGATCAGAGGCGTTCGGGCTTCATCGATGAGAATGGAGTCCACCTCATCAATAATAGAGAAGTAATGCGCGCGCTGCACTTGGTCTTCGGCACTGGAGGACATGCCGTTGTCGCGGAGGTAGTCGAACCCGAACTCAGAGTTCGTGCCATAGGTAATGTCCGCGAGGTAGCTCTCCTTACGGAGGTGCGGTGGCATTTGGTTCTGGATGATGCCGATGCTGAGCCCTAGGTAGCCAAAGAGGTTCCCCATCCACTCCGCATCACGACGGGCTAGGTAGTCGTTCACGGTGATGACGTGCACGCCTAGACCGGTAAGGGCATTCAGGTAAACCGGGAGCGTCCCGACGAGGGTCTTACCCTCACCAGTCTGCATTTCTGCGATGAGACCGCGGTGGAGCGCGACCCCACCAACAAGCTGCACATCATAGTGTACCATTTCCCAGGTGACTTCCTGGTCACAGACCACAAACTGACGCCCACAGAGACGGCGCGCCCCGTTTTTAACGACTGCGAACGCTTCCGGCAGGATCGAGTTTAGGTAAGCGTTACGGCGCTCTGGGAAGCGCTCCTCTGCCTCTGCGAAGAGATCGCGAGCAGTATTAATGGACTCTGCCGTAGGCTCTACCTGGTAGCTGAGGGTAGCGTCCTCATCAGCTAGTGAGGTGAAGCGCTTATTGATAATGGTCGCTAGCTCCTGGAGCTGCTCCGTCTCCATAAGCTCTAAGTGACGCTTGGTCGGTAGCTCGATGGGGAGATAGCGGTGGAGGTGCTTCTGCCACTTACGCGTTAGCTCTACTAACTTCTCCTCTGGCTCCTGTTGCAGCGCCTCCTCAATCTCATTAATCTTCGACACGATCGGGCCGATGCGCTTAATCTCACGCTGATTCTTACTGCCGACGATTTTCTGTAGGATCCACTTAACCATTGTTCTCTTTCTTTCTGAAATATGTATTAGGAAGCGTCGCTACGAGTCAGGTATCGCCCACAGCTTCGCTCGATTTTTTAATCTTATCATGGTACCTGACATGAATGTGAAAGAGTGAAAAGGAAAAAAGTGCTCAGCCTGCGGAGAAGTCATTGTTTCGTGTTACCCATGATCCACCAGGAAAAATGCCAGCCAACGTTACTTGACCTCAATGCGAATGTCCGATAAATTCACTTTTATCAGACATGTCCGATAAAGTCGCATTTATCGGACATTGCGTGATGCTTCATTC
>CAYWAG010000034.1:3670-10657 GCA_964455925.1 uncultured Verrucomicrobiales bacterium
TGCTTCATTCCTATGTCTTCAGATTTACCGCTATGGGCTCATCCCGACTTCCCTGAGTTTTACTGCAACGATGCTGTGATCATGCCGCTGGAGCAGCAGCTCATCCAGAGCTGCGCTCTCCTGCAACAGTCACGGCCTATCGAGATGACGGAGATCCTCAAGGTCGAGGAGGTGTATTACAATTCCATCATTGAGGGCGTAGAGCTCGATCGGGCGTCGATCCGTAGTTCGCTGAACCTGAACTTATCTAAGCCCTCTGCCCATGAAAAAGAGGAGGGCGCAAGCCGCCTGCTGAACTGCATCATTGAGTCCCGCCATCAGCCTCTTACGCATGACCTTATTTGTGAGATGAATGTGGTCGCGCTAGCAGGACATAGTGATCCGCTGATTCAGGAGCAATCAGGACAGTATGTCGGCGATATGCTCATTGTTCGGGGGGGGAGGATCGACCAAACGTATGTCGAGGATACGGGAGTGCCACAGGAGCAGGTGCATGCTGCGATGACCCAGTTTATTCGTTGGTTTAATACGCGTGACCGCACGCGCCCGTTCACGAATGCCGTGCAAGGGCATCTGCACTTTGAGAAGATCCATCCGTTCGCAGACGGCAATGGTCGTGTCGGACGTGCCCTCATGAATATGGGGCTGATGCAAGACCTACAGCTGGGCGTCCCGTTGGCGCTTTCTAAGGCTATCCATCAAAGCCGGCAGACCTATTATGACAGCTTTACCCTCGATACGCTCGATCTCACAGAGACCCTGCGGGCCTTACACTTCATGCTAAAATCTGCTGTCACCGAGACGCATAAGATTCTGCAGTTCACACTCCTGCGCCAACAATGTCATACGCATTCACTCAATCCTCGTCAACTAAAGGCCATGGAGAAGCTCCTCACGATTATGATCCAGGATACGTTTAAAGGGAAGTTGACGAATGTGAAGTACCGCAAGCTCGTGGGGAATGTCACCGATAAGACGGCTCAACGTGACTTAAACGAGTTAGTCGCATTTGGCCTGCTAGAGAAACATGGAGAGCGTAAGGGAACGCATTATATATGTAAGGGCATGGAGTTGTGAATTTGAGACATTCGTAGAAGGTCGTCCTCCGTTTTTACCTGCAACAGTCACGGCCGATCTACCATTGCCCATACGTCTGCGGGAGTTGCGCCCTTGGTGCGTAGCTCTCGGATGGCTAGGGATTGGTGCCGCTTGGCGAGGCGTTTTCCATCGGGATCGCAGAGGAGGCGGTGGTGGATGTAGTGGGGTGCCTCATAGCCCCATAGGGATTGGAGGATACGATGCACATGCGTAGATGGGCGCAGGTCGGCTCCGCGGACGATGTGCGTGATCCCCTGGGCGGCATCATCCATGACGACTGCTATGTGATAGGAGGTGCTGATATCCTTCCGCGCCACGACAACGTCACCGAGCAGTTGTCCATTTACCGCCACTGCTCCCAGCTCGTTATCCCAAAAGTGCAACGGCCCAGTTTCTGCGATCGCGCGGGTGACATTGAGCCGCCACGCATAGGGGACTCCCTGTTCTAGTTTGCTAGCGACCTGGGTGTCTGTGAGTCGGCGGCAATGCCCGCTGTAGATCCCATCTGGCAGACCATGCGGGGCATCTATGGCCTGTTGCTGTAAGTCCCGGCGGGTGCAGAAGCAACGGTAAACCAGCCCGCGAGCGATGAGATCCTGTAGCCCCTGCTCATACAGTGCCATGCGATCCAGCTGCCGCACAGGTGGCTCCGAATACGTGATGCCCAGCCAGGCTAAGTCCTCTACCGTCGCGGCATAGAACTCCTCCCGCACGCGGGTATGATCAATATCCTCAAACCGGAGTAAGGATACTCCTCCCTCCTGAGCAGCGATCCTGTCACACATCTGGGCAGAATACGCATGACCAAGATGTAAGTATCCAGTAGGAGAGGGGGCGAAGCGTGTTCTCATCATAAGGTCCTCCTCCTTTTAGTGTCCCATAGCATTACGGGGTTAAAACGGCGACTTCGCCTTCGTAATGTTCGGTGGACGCAGGTAGATCACCTCGCGCGCCCGCTCTGTATATTCTTGCTGCTCCTCGGCACTGAGCCCCAGCCAATACTGCACCAGTTGCTCCGCCGTCGATGATACCACTGCGACCTGAGTCTGCACCGCGGCAGAGAGGGGCAGTTTCTCGACTGGCTCAAAGCTCACTAACGAGCCTCGGTATGCCTCCACCGCCGCCGCAAACGCCTCGCTCCCCTCCACTTTCGGCGTAAGCTCACCTGGTGCCATCCGAAAGTAAGCCCCTCGCCGCGCATCACCTATGAGGAGGAACTCCTCCTCATGAGCGATCCCCACGACACTAGGCAGCGTCACCACAGGGCATCCCTGCGCAATCGCGATCGCCTCACCCGTCGCCAGCCCTACCCGCGCACCGGAATACGACCCTGGACCCGCCCCGACGAGCACGCACTCTAAGCGCACCTGCTGCGGATCCCATAAGGCAGCCACCTCATCCGCCAGCGGCACATTCACCTGGTTACGGTTCGGAAAGCTCCGGCTCACTACCGTCTCTCCATCATACAGCGCCAGTGAAGCCGGCTCCGCAGAAGTCTCTATCGCAAGAATCATACCCCTATTTATGCCCCGAGCAGTGCGAATAGAAAAGACCCAATATCGATGAATTTAACACCTTCACCTGTGAGCGCAGCGCAGTAACGCCCTGCGGAAAGCGGTCATTCAGACCGTCCCCATTCAGAAGGCATTCAGTCTCCTCGCTCCACCGCCCCCTCTTGTGAAGCCGGGATGTAGTGTTCTGTAAGGCTGAAAGCCATGGTAACCACTGGGCACGCACATCGCTATTCTGAGTACAGGTGAGCGCAGCGAAGCTCCCCCTGATCTGCGGCGCTGCTCTGCATGAGAAAAACCCCACCATTTCACTTGCCAGACCAGAGCCGCTCGGTGAAGATCGCTTCATTCTAATTACGATAGGACACGATATGGATCAAATTTCTAACCGAGCACAATCTGTTACCCCATCCCTCACGCTAGCGGTAACGAACGAGGTCAAACGCCTGCAACGTGAAGGCGAACTCGTCTACGGCCTTGCAGGTGGAGAGCCTGACATTGACACTCCCATTCACATTAAGGAAGCCGCCATCAAAGCCCTCAACGATGGTAAGACGAAGTACACCCCTTCCTCTGGTCTCATGGAGCTCCGTGAGAGCATCGCCAACAAGCTCCAGGTAGAGAACGGCCTGAACTATAACCCAGAAGACGTCGTCGTCAGCACCGGTGGTAAGCAAGCCTGCTTTAATGCCCTGGCTGCCGTCCTAAACGAAGGTGACGAGGTCATCATTCCAGCCCCCTACTGGGTGAGCTACCCGGAGATGGTCAAGCTCGCAGGCGGTACCCCTGTCATCATTGAGACAAAGGAGAGCAACCACTGGAAGATCACTGCCGAGCAGTTCGAGGAAGCCATGACGCCCTCCACTAAGATGATCATCCTCAACACGCCAGGGAATCCTACGGGAGCGGTTTACTCACGCGAAGAGCTCGCCGCGATTGGTGAGATCGCTACTTATGAAGACATTCTCATCCTCTCTGACGAAATCTATGAGAAGATGATCTACGGCACCGCGACCCACACCTCCATTGGCTCCATCAGCGAGGAAATCGCTAATCTTACCATCACGGTCGGCGGCTTCTCTAAGGCATACGCCATGACCGGATGGCGCCTCGGATACACTGCGGCTCCTCCAGCCATCGCAAAGGCGATCGCCACGATCCAGAGCCACACGACGTCGAACGCCACTGCCTTTGCCCAATACGGCGCGATTGCCGCTCTTGACGGCCCCATGGACTTCCTTGACGACCTCAAGGCTGAATACGATGTCCGCCGCCAGTTTATGCTCGGACGTCTGCGTGGCATTAACGGGGTGCGCGTCACAGAGCCACACGGTGCTTTCTACTTCTTCCTAAACTGTGTTGACCTCGGTATTAAGTCCCAGAACCTAGCGGATAAGCTCCTCTCTCGTTACCAGGTCGCCTCTGTCCCCGGAGCTGCCTTCGGACATGACCACGGTCTGCGCTTTAGCTACTGCACTTCCTTTGACATTCTTAGCGAGTCCCTCGACCGCTTTGAGAAATTCTGTAAAGAACACTAATCCCACTTTCTCATGTCACTTCCTGATACCTACCAAGACATCGCGCTCACCCCGCTCCTCGCTGCTGTCCGCGCTGCCGGTGCAGAGATCCTTAAGATCTATGCTACAGACTTTGATGTCGAAATCAAAGGCGACGACTCACCTCTCACTGCGGCCGACCAAGCGGCTAACGAGGTGCTCATGACTTATGTAAAGACGTACACCCCTGACATTCCCGTTATCTCAGAGGAGAATAAGGAGATCGCCTACGCCGACCGTAAGGACTGGACGAAGTTCTGGCTGATCGACCCACTCGACGGCACGAAGGAGTTCATTAAGAAAAACGGCGAATTCACCGTCAACATCGCCCTAATCGAGAACGGGGCTCCCGTTCTAGGCGTTGTTTACCAACCCACGACAAGCACCTTCTACATCGGTCTCAGTGCCGCTGCCTCTTATAAGATCGATGCCGATAACACCGTCACCACCATTCGTAATGCGACACATTATACGAAGCGTGACCAAGTAACCGTTGTCGCCAGTCGTTCACACCTTAGTGATGCCGTCGTCGCCTTTGTCGATGCACTGAAGGCGCAGGGGAAAGCAGTGGAGTTCCTCTCCGCAGGGAGTTCTCTAAAGTTCTGCCTAGTCGCGGAAGGGAAGGCACACGTTTACCCTCGTCTCGGTCCAACGATGGAGTGGGATACTGGTGCAGCCCACGCGGTCGCGCTCGGTGCTGGGCTTAATGTGAACCATGCAGACACCGGAAACCCTCTGGACTACAACAAAGAAAACCTCCTAAACCCCTTCTTCATTGTTGAATAGATTGGTTTTTTAAAACTTAATAGATATAAAATAACTTTTACAGTTGCCCGGTAGGGGGCATTGTAAAAAATCCAAAAAAAAAGACATTTAGAAGAAGAAAAGGGTTGTCAGATCGGAATGATCTAGGCAACCTACTTCGCAAGCAACACACATCATCATGTTAACGAATATACTTGGCGGCATCGCAGCATTATTTTTGGCAGTCTCAGCGTACTTCGCGTGGGAGAATAAGAAAGAGTACGAAAAGCAAGTCGGACTCCGCCAGGTAGAGGAGCGTGAACTCGACGCCGCTCAGAAAAAGCTCCAGAAAACACGTGATGAAGTCGCTGTTGCAGAGGAAGACCTCGCTGACAAGACTGCTACGCTAGAGAAACTCACCGACGACCTCGGAAACCAAAACAACATCGTAGCTGACCTCGAAGGTCAGATCGATGATAAGAAGCTCACCATCGCCGACAGTCAGCAAGATCTTGACGAGGCGGAAGAAGCTGTTGCTAATGCTGGTGATCCAGAAGAGCTTATTGCGGATGTGCGCAAGTATAAACTCGAGATCGCCGAGCTTACCTCAGAGATCGCCTCTGCAGAAGCACAGCGCGCTAGCCTCAACAACACCTCTGACTTCCTTAACAACAAGATCGATGCCGCTCGTGGACGCATCAGCCTCTACACTAAGCAACAGTCCGACCCTAACCTTAGCACGACAGTAGGTAGTGTTTACGGTGGATATGGCTTCGTAACAGTTCGTGGTGGAGACGCCAAGGGCATTATCAAAGGCTCCACCCTTAGAGTCATGCGTGGCAACGACACCATCGCTAAACTTCTCGTTACCGCAGTAGAGGCAAACACCGCTGCAGCGAACATTATTCCAGACACCCTCGCTGACGGCACCTCCGTTTACCCAGGAGATAAGGTCGTAGCAGAAGTTAACTAATTTACCCGATACACAACGCAACACTATGAAATCTCTCTTTTACATCCTTTCGTTCATCACCATCGGGGCAGGCGCATGGTTCGCCTACGATAATAAGAACAACCTCGTCGAGCAACAAACCATCACTAAGGAAACCTTAGATAACAAGAACCGCGTCAAGGCTACTATCCGTAAGCAAGAAGCCATCCGTGATGACCTGAACGAGCAAATCTCTAAGGCTAAGGACGATATCGCGGATACCGAAGCACAGCTCGAAGCTGCTAAGGTAAAGGAAGGTCGTCACAACAACACCATCGCCTCTCTGGAGTCCCAACAGCGTGACATCGAAGCCGAGCTTGCTAAGTTTGAGGAACTCCTCGCCCGTGTTGAAGAAGCTCTTCGCGGTCAAAACATCAGCAGCATCGAGGAAGTCCCAGAGAAGATCGAGGAACTCCGCACCGAGTCTCTGGAGAAGCTCGATAACCTTCAGAGCCTCGAGCTTGTTAACGAAGGACTTACCAAGAAAGTTGCGCGTGAGACAGATCAGAAAAATACTGCAGAAGGACGTCTTGCTGACATCCGCACCAATGTTCGCCGCAACAGCATGGAAGCACGCATTACTTCTGTAAACTCCTCATGGGGCTTCGTGATCATCAATGCTGGATCTGATAATTCTAACATCGCTTCTAACACTGAGCTGGTCGTCAAGCGTGGTAGCCAAAACCTAGGCACCCTTAAGGCCGCTACCGTATCACCAAACCAAACTATCTGCGACATTGATGCTGACCTTGCTTACTCCCTCCGCCCAGGAGACCGAGTCATCCTTAAGGAAGCACTTGTTAAGTAAGCGGTTTTTCCCCCTTCATTAACTCGCAAAAAAAGCTCTCCAATAGGAGAGCTTTTTTTGTGGAGGGGGAAAGGACTTGTTTCCAATAAAAGTTATCGTGGAGTGTGTCAGAACTGGCCCTTAGTTCAGCCCAAGCATGGATCGAGCCTCGATCTCGGACATCCCAGCCGTCATTAACTTGACGAGGGCTTGTTGCATTTGTGCTTGAGCTAGTTCAGCCTCGACCTTGGCTTGATCTGCCTCTATCTTGACTTTGTCCACCTCTGTCTTGGCTTTGTC
>CAYWAG010000035.1:0-10257 GCA_964455925.1 uncultured Verrucomicrobiales bacterium
CAGAGTGACATCGTCACGCCGCGTAAGGAAGCGGACGAGTGTGAAATCCTCTCTGGGACCTTTCAGGGGCTAACGCTCGGCACCTCTATCGCGATCTTAGTCCGTAACAAGGATGCACGCCCCTCTGCATACGAGGAAATGGCAGTAAACTACCGTCCGTCGCACGCAGACTACACGTATGAAGCGAAGTTTGGCCGCCGTAACTGGCAGGGTGGTGGACGTGCCTCCGCGCGCGAGACCATCGGGCGCGTCGCTGCCGCTGCGGTAGCACAGCAAGTGATTCAGACCCTCTGCCCCGACCTAGAGGTCCTCGCATGGGTGAAGTCCATCCAAGACCTAAACGCGCAGGTCGATCATGCCACGATTACAAAGGCAGAGATCGAGTCTAACATCGTCCGCACTGGTGACCCTGCCATGGTTGACCCCATGATCGACCGCATTAAGGAAGTGCGCGCCGATGGGAACTCCATCGGAGGAGTCGTCGAATGCATCGTCCGAGGGTGCCCAGCGGGGCTTGGTGCTCCTGTGTTTGATAAGCTCGATGCGGAGCTGGCTAAGGCCATGCTGAGCATTCCCGCTACTAAGGGGTTCGAGGTCGGATCTGGCTTCTCTGGCACACAGCTTACTGGACGCGATCATAATGATGCCTTCTATATGGAGGGAGACCGCGTGCGCACCCGCACCAACAACTCTGGGGGGATCCAAGGAGGGATTTCTAACGGCGAGAACATCATCTTCCGGGTCGCCTTTAAGCCTACTGCCACGATCATGACAGAGCAAGAGACCGTGAACTCTGATAAGGAGGACTCCACCCTGAAGGGGCGCGGTCGTCACGATGCTTGCGTTCTACCGCGCGCCGTCCCAATGGTCGAGGCCATGGTTTACCTCGTTCTCTGTGACCATATCTTACGCCAACGAGGTCAAAACGGGCAACTGACCTTTAAGTAACTCCCCTCCCCTTACACCCCTATGGACTTCTCCTCGCTCATCTCAGACCTTAGCTCCTCCCAGGTAGGTGGGGCTGCCCTTATAGGCTTAGTCGGATTTATGATCCTGGGGGCGCTTAAGGGGCTGATGCGCGTCCTCTTAGGGATTGCGGGGTTTATTGCGGCTGCAGTCGCGTTTTGGCTCGCATTTAGACATGGGGATCGTGTGCTCGCCCTCCTTACAGACAGCCCGGAGCCATGGATGCCTCTTGGTGTGGCGGGCGGGGCTGGGGTCGCGGCCTATACTACGGTGCGTCATGGGTTGGGCATGATCTTTCGCCCGCTGATCGGCTCCCTGGATGCGCTCAAGAAGCACCGCGTGCTCTCTAGCTTCGCTGGACTAGGGCTGGGGGGGCTGGGTCTGATGGGCGGCAGCAGTGCTATCCAGCAAGTGGATGCGATGGAAGTGCTAGACCAAGTGCAGCGCATCGAGCCGCTCAGCGAGGGCAAGCTCAGCTGGCTAAAGGAGCTCATTATCAAAGGGCAGGACAGCTGGATCGGACAGCTCCAGGAACGCCTAGACCCTACACAAACGACTCTCCGCTGCACCCTCATTAAGGCCCTAGGCATCTATACCGGAGGGCAGGCGCACCTCTACCAGCACAGTGAGCTCCAGCCCCTCGTGCAGAACACCGCCTTCCAACGTCTCGCCTCCTCGCCCGAGATCGCACAACGCCTTACGAGCCAGAACTTCCAGGACCTGATGCGTGATCCCGCGATCGTCGCCTATACGAAGGAGCGCGAGCACCGCCAGCTCCTGCAGGATATAAACTGGGGTGCCCTGCAGTAGTTTTTCGCTTTACCCAGGGAGGGACCTGCGCTTGTAATGTGGCTCACCCGTATCTATGGATTACACCCAGCCCACTTATCAGGCCCAGCTCGCACAAAAGGCAGCGACGACCTTAGCCGAATTCCGTCCCTATGGCATTACGGATCTACAGACCTTTCCCTCGCCGATCCAACATTACCGGATGCGGGCAGAGTTCCGTGTGTGGCATGATGGGGAGGACCTGTATTACATCATGTTTGATAAGGAAACGCGGGAGAAGTACCGCGTAGATCAGTTCCCCGCCGCGAGCGAAACCATTAATGCGCTGATGCCTCTCCTACTCGACGCCGTGCGCGATAAGCCTACATTGCGGCATAAGCTGTTTCAGGTAGACTTTCTCACCGCGCTCAGCGGAGAGGTCGTCCTCTCCCTCCTCTACCACCGCCAGCTCGACCCCGCTTGGGAAGAAGGCATCGCGACCCTGCGACAGAGCCTGGCAGAGCAAGGGCACCCGGTGAGCATCATCGGGCGCGCTCGAAAGCAGAAGATCGTGATCGGTAAGGATTCCGTCACGGAGCAACTCACCGTTCACGGACGCACGCTGACCTACCAGCAGGTAGAGAACAGCTTCACACAGCCAAATGCGATCGTGGCACAGCATATGCTCGAGTGGGCGATCAGCGCTACCGCAGATGCGAGTGGAGACCTCTTAGAGCTCTACTGTGGCAACGGAAACTTTTCCATCGCCCTCGCGCCGAACTTCCGCCGGGTTCTCGCGACAGAGCTGGCTAAGCCCTCTGTCGAGTCCGCACAGTGGAACATTGCCGCGAATGCGGTTCCTAACCTAAAGATCGCGCGTCTCTCTGCCGAGGAGTTCACCGAGGCGATGGAGCACGGTCGTTCCTTCCGCCGCCTGCAGCAGCAGGATATCGCCCTAGAGGACTACGACTTCCAAACCGTCCTCGTAGACCCGCCACGAGCCGGCATGGACGAGGCCGCCGTAGAGATGATCCGTCGTTACGATACGATCCTCTACATCTCATGTAACCCCGCTACCCTGCTGGATAACATCGCCCAGCTCGCAGATACGCATGCGGTCGGGCAGCTCGCGCTCTTTGATCAGTTCCCCTACACTCCCCACCGCGAGGTAGGCGTGGTTCTACGACGCAAGTAAAGAGGGGTGAAAGTGGTATGCCTCCACCCCCGTTGTGGGTGCTGGACTAGCGCTTACGACGGCTAATAAGAGCGAGACCTCCAAGAGCTAGTAACGCTACGGAGCTAGGCTCTGGAACGACGGCGGCAACCTCAACATTATCGATGAGGTTCCCCATAGCTCCTGCATCTAGGGTAGCACTAGAGAAGACGATGGCGTAGTCTTGCCCTGCTACGGTGTTAAACACACCAGACTGCTGCGTCCAATCTGCCGCCGATGTAGACAGAGTAGTGGAGGTACTATGGGTGTCACTGTAGACGATGGAGTCATCGCCTGTAGCAAACACGAACTCATTCGCGGTAGCATCTTCCACCACTGTATCGAATGCTCCATTAAGCTCGATCACATAGAAGTCGAGTTCTTCCACAACTCCTGTACGGTTACCGTGATCATAAGAGAATGTCGCTTGTGTGGAGATCGCTGTGATCGTTGAGTAAATGTACGAGGAGCTCGAAGGGGAAAGCTCTACGAGATAATCTCCATCACTCGCGACATATGTGTTACCTCCATTCGCAAATGGCGTATGCCAAGTCTCAATATTCGAAGCGGATGAAACCCATCCTGCATGATTGTAGCTCGCCCAACTGCCAGAGTTCACGGTAGTTCCGAGTTCCCAGCTCTCTGATAACAAGGATGCCGATGACCCTGCCGATAATAAAAGTAGGCTTGATAGTAATACTTTATTTTTCATATTATTAGATAAAAACAACTCCTACCCACAGGAAAGCTCGCGTCAATCAAATTATAATAAAAAAACGTATTTTTAATATCCAGACAAAAACCTATTAAATCGTACACTAATTATTCCTGCACCCGTATAGGAACTACGCACTCACTGGAAAATATGAGTGCAGACATCACCTCTTGATAACCCTAGAGTCCGCAGATGATTTGAACCACAATACGAAGGGTAGCCCCTGTGGTTTTCCTAACTGCGGAATCAAGGATAACAAAGAGCCCGAGTAGAATGGCTCGCACTTAGCGAGCCTATATTCGCTGAAGCTCGTGCCGTCCTACGCCTTAGGGCGCAACAGGGACTTACCAGTCATCTCTGCTGGCTGTGCTACACCGAGCATATCTAGGAGTGTGGGCGAGACATCTCCGAGAATCCCGTCTGCCAGCGTCACCTCGCCTGCGTCATCGGCGATGTAAATGGTGCTGACAGGATAGGTGGTGTGCGCCGTGTGGGGGGAGCCATCGGGCTTAATCATGCACTCACAGTTTCCGTGGTCTGAGGTGATCAGCACCTTACCGCCCAGCTGTTGGACGAGGCTGACGACCTGCCCGACCGAGTCGTCGATCGTTTCTACCGAGGCGACCGCCGCGTCCACACTCCCTGTATGCCCGACCATATCGGGGTTCGCAAAGTTAATGATAACGAGGTCGTACCCTGGAATCTGAGCGAGCAGGTCTCGCGTTAACTCACCGGCGCTCATCTCTGGCTGCAGGTCATAGGTAGCGACCTTAGGAGAGTTCACCATGTGGCGATCTTCCCCGGGGTTTGGCACCTCATCACCGCCATTAAAGAAGTAGGTCACGTGTGGATACTTCTCTGTCTCTGCCGCGCGGAGCTGTGTCAGCCCCGCATCAGACACGACCTTGCCCAGTGTGTTAGGGATGACCTCTGGCGGGAAGAGCACGCCACAGTCATACGTCTCATCATACTGGGTCATGGTATAGAACTCTACCTGCGGAGCAGGAGCGGTGTTAAAGCTAGTAAAGCCCGCCCCCTGTAGGAAGGCATCTGAGAGCTGACGCGCGCGATCCGCACGGAAGTTATAGAAGAAGACCACATCGCCATCGCGCACTCGTTGCTCATCGGGATGGCTAAAGATGAGGGGCTTGATAAACTCATCGGTCTCGCCCTCGGTGTACTTTTGCGCCAGCGCCTGAGAAGGAGACACCTCCTGCACGGCACCGACGCCGCTAACAATGGCATCCCACGCTAGCTGGTTACGATCCCAGCGCTTATCACGATCCATGGCGAAGTAACGCCCGACGACCGTCGCGATCTTATCCGCACCCACACCACAGGCATCGAGGTCGGACTGGAGCTGCGCAAAGTATGCCTCTCCACCCGTCGGCGAGGTATCACGCCCGTCAGAGACTGCATGAATCATAATATCCTCCACGCCCGCCGCCTGTGCTAACTGACACAGCGCCACGAGGTGATCCTGATGACTATGAACTCCTCCGTCAGAGACCAGCCCTAAGAGGTGTAAGCGCTTGCCTTGCGCCTTTGCCAGCGCATCCTGCAGTGCGGCATTCTCACCCAGTACGCCATCGGAGATCGCCTTATTGATCTTAGTCAGACCTTGGTAAACCACGCGCCCCGCGCCTAGGTTAAGGTGCCCGACCTCTGAGTTCCCCATTTGCCCCTCCGGTAAGCCCACATCCAGCCCAGACGCCGACAAGCGCCCCTGTGGATACTGATCGTATAGGGCGTCATGCACGGGAGTCTTAGCCAGTAAGACCGTGTTCCCGTCCTGCGTTGCGGTCGCTGCTCCACCGGGGTTCTCCCCCCAGCCATCACGAATAATTAATACTACTGGCTTCTTGCTCATATCTACACGCTATACGGACACCGCCGGCTGCTGAAAAGAACTGATGTGAAGAAAATCACCCTATGCGCCCTTTTTTCATTAGACCTTGGTGCGGGTTTTGCTATGAACAGCGCAGAATGATTACTAGAACATACCAAGATCGTGTTATCGCCCCATCTCTCCTGGCTGCAGACTTCTCCCGTGTGGGTGAGGAGGTCTCGCGCGCTATCCATGCGGGTTCTGACTGGCTCCACCTAGATGTCATGGACGGGCACTTCGTCGACAACATCTCGTTCGGACCAGACATTATCGCCGCCATCCATGCCAACAACGACATCTTCCTAGATGTTCACCTCATGATCTCGCGCCCGGACCACTACCTCCCACGCTTCGTAGAGGCCGGGGCAGACCTCATCACCGTGCATGTCGAGGCCGACCATGATGTCTCTGAAACACTCGACCGCATTAAGGCGGCGGGCTGCCAAGTGGGGCTCGCCATCAACCCTGCCACCCCGTTCTCCGAGGCACAGCCTTACCTCGATAAGGTCGACCTCCTGCTCTGTATGACCGTCGTCCCTGGGTTTGGCGGGCAGTCCTTTATGACGGAGGTCATGCCTAAGATCGAACAGGCTGCTGCATACCGCGAGGAGCACGGCCTTGCTTATCACATCGAGGTCGATGGCGGGCTAAAGAAGGAGACCGCCCCTGCCGCATACGCCGCTGGTGCCAACGTCATCGTAGCTGGCTCATCCACCTTCTGTGCTCCAGATATGGCAGTAGCGATCGAGGAAATCCGTCAAGCCTAATGCCTCCCTCACCTCGCATCCCGTTCCTGTATAACCCTAAGTCTGGGGCCGCTAACAGCGCGACGGGACTCCGCTCCTTCCTGCTCCAGCACGGCACAGGACTAACGATCTGCCCTACGCTAGATGCGGAGGACGCGCAGCAGCTCGTCGCACATTACCTGTCAGAGGGTGCCGACCGGCTGGTGCTGTCTGGTGGTGACGGTACGATTAATCGCCTCCTGCCCACCCTCATAGGCACACAAACCGCGCTGGGGGTTTGCCCTACGGGAACGATGAATGTCTTTGCCCGGGAGCTAGGAATCTCCACGACGGATCACGCCCAGATGTTGCATACGATCCAGCATGGCGAGGTCAAGGAGGTCGACGTCTTCGCCATTAACGGACACCCCTTTATCCAAATGGCAGGCATCGGGTATGACGCCCATATCATCGAGCAAACCAGTAAGGAGCAGAAAGCCAAGCTCGGCCCGCTAGCATACATTCTCTCCATCGCTAAGGTGTTCGGGAACACCCCGCCAGAAATCACGATCGAAACCGCCGAGGGACACCGAGTCAAAGGAGTCTGTGCTCTCATCGGGAACGGGACACTCTACGGCGGGCAGCTCACCCTCTTTAATAATGCCAGCCATAGTGACCAGCTCATCGACCTGCTCGTCATTAAGTCTAGCGGGTACCAAGCCCTCCTGGACCTCGCGCAAAAGCTCCTGTCTGGCGTCGCCCCGAACGTCAACCTCACAAACGAGAACGTCGCTACGATCCAATCCCGCCAGGTCACCATCACCGCCTCGTCGGATCTCCCCTATGAGCTCGATGGCGAGTACTACGGACGTGCCTCACGGTTTGAGATCACCCTCTCCCCACACCGCCTCCGCGTCCTCAGCCCTACCCAGCCTGTCAGTAACGACTGGTCAGAGCGCCTCAGCGCCCTGTGGTCACTCGCACCTATCGGAAAGTAATGCCACTTACTGATACGGAAGTAGGATAAGACAGCTTAGAGCCCAAGTAACTGCCGAGCTTTTAGCTCGGACATCCCAGACACCATTAACTTTGCTAGGGCATTGGATAAGCCTTGTTCCAGCTGGGCTTGAGCTTGTTCAGCCTTCACCTCTGCCTGTTCAGCCCTAGCCTCTGCCTGTTCAGTCTGTGCCTCTGCTTGTTGAACCTGTGCCTTCACTTCTTCGACCTCTGCCTCTGCTTCTTCGACCTGTGCCTCTGCTTCTTCGACCTGTGCCTTCGCTTCTTCGACCTGCGCCTTCGCTTCTTTGAGCTCCGCTTGAGTCTTCTCTATCTCTGCCCGCTTCTTCTCTTGACCTTCCTCGATAGCGGTATTGATGATATTATGGATATCTCGATAGACCTTTAAGCTATCTTGATACGCGGCGAAATCTCGTCCACTCATCATCGGCATCGCGGCATGCTCGAACGCCTCGGGCAGCCCCTCTACGCTCTCGAACTCTTCTGGCACATCCTCTAAGGTATGCATATGTTTGAGAGCATAGAGCCACTTCTCTTGGTTCGTATGGCATTCCTCTAGTTCCAGGTCGAAGTTTGGGATCTCTAGGAAGATGAAGTTCAGCTTATCTGTGAAGACCGCACGGGCATCGTCATCCTCCCTTAGGCAGACTCGGTGGACGACCTTCTCAGTCTGATTCTCATCGAACCGGAAGTCTAACACCCCGATGCAATACACCGGATCGAGCTTAAAGTTCCACTGCCCCTTCTGTGCTTGCTCCTGGATAGGGAAGGTCGAGTAATACAAGGTGCGATCCCTAAAATAAGTCTGCTTTTGCTTCTGTAGCTCTACAATAAAGGACACCCCATCGCTGCTCTTACAATACAGGTCATAGATCGCCCGCCGCTCCCTTACTGTGCGTCCAGAGAACTCATTTTTATGAAAGGCTAGCGTCTCTATCTGATGCTCCTCAGGCAGCAAGGTGTTCAGAAATGCCCGTAACGACACCAGCGAATGCTCTTCGCCAAAGATCTTCTTAAACCCAAAGTCCGTAAAGGGATGCACATAACCAGTACCTTTCATGACTCCACTATACCTGCAGCCAAACCAATCTTCAATCTTCTTTTTTCGCTACCATGACCCAATAGCACCTAGTGTCCCGTTTTTAGCTCGCTACCCTTGCGATCCGCTCTAATACTGATCCGTATGAGAACGCTATCTACCACCTCGCCTACAGCTTTACTGCAATCCCTGATTCAGATCCCCTCCATCAACCCAGAGGGAATCTCTACAGAGGAACTGCAGACCGGGAAGTATGGAGAGCTGGAACTCGCCCAGGCCGTGGGCGCCTTCCTCACCGACTGCGGGTTCGCCGTCACGCTGGAAGAAGTGCGACCTGGGCGGCCAAACGTGATCGCACGTGCCCCAGGACCAGCGGATCGCCCACGCATCGCGCTAGCCCCCCACCTGGACACCGTAGGCGTCAGCACGATGACGATCCCCCCTTTTGATGCCGCCATCCATGATGGTAAGGTCTGGGGGCGCGGAGCCAGCGATACAAAGGGCACCATGGCAGCCATGCTATGGGGACTGCGCGAGAATGCCGCTACCCTCGCTGAGGCACCGGTGGCGATCGACTTTATCGCCTTTATGGGGGAGGAGACCGCGCAACTTGGCGCCAAGCACTTCGCGCAGCATCATGGACAGCACTACGCCTTTGCCATCGCGGGTGAACCCACCTCCCTACAGATCGTAAACTGCACTAAGGGATGCCTCTGGGCCACTCTCAGTGCCAGCGGGGTCGCCGTGCATGCCTCACAGCCCCATCGGGGCGACAACGCCATCCTCAAGCTCGTCTCCGCCTTCCAAGCCATCACCACCACGCTCGACCAACACTTCTCCGCCACCGACCACCCCATTCTCGGGCAGACCACTTGGAACCTCGGCACCATCACAGGAGGCATGAGCCCCAACATCGTCGCTGACTATGCCGAACTCCAGATCGACATCCGCACCATCCCCGCCCTCTGGCAGCAAGGAGGCGCACACCCACTCATCGCCGACCTCTGCGCCCAGCACGGACTCACTGCCACCATCCGTGACGAGAACCCACCCATGGAAGTCTCCCCCCAGAACCCGTGGATTCGTACGATCCAGAGCGTGCACCCAGACTCACACTGCGTCGGCGCGCCATGGTTCTCTGATGCCGCGCACCTCAACGCCGGCGGCATCCCCTCCATCTGCCTCGGCCCCGGAGACATTGCCCAGGCTCACACAAAGGACGAGTTCATCTCCATCGCAGACCTCGACGCAGGCGCACAATACTTCACCGACCTCATCGCCTCTGGCTTTCACTCCCCCTGCCAATGACCCCTCCGCATAAAAACCAGCCGATCTCAGCAGTCCAGTTCGCCGCCATTGACTTTGAGTCCGCCGGCGCTCGGAAAGGCGAGACCGATGAACCCGTGCAAATCGGCATCGTCACTGGCACCATGACCCAAGGCATTACCGACCAGTTCGTCTCCTACATCCGCCCGAACAAGGAAGTCATGTGGCAAGCCAGCCGCGTACACGGCATCACCACAGCCGACCTCACAGACGCCCCCAGCATGCTCGCCCTCTACCCGCAGATCCACCAGCATCTCCACCAACGCGTCCTCATCGCCCATGCCTGCGGAACCGAGGAGCGGTTCCTCGGCGCCTGCCCCGGCCAGCAATACGGCCCCTGGGTCGACAGCCTCACCCTCGCAAAGGCCGCCCTCCCAGACCTCCCCAAGCACCGCCTAGGAGAGCTCGTCCCCTACCTCGGCGCAGACTTTGGCGACCTCCCATCCACCACTGGCAGGCAATGGCACGACGCCCTCTACGATGCCGCCGCCTCCTTCTGCTTCGTCCAACAACTCGTCACCACCCTCAACCTCCTCCCCCACCCACTCTCGACCCTACTCAACCCCAGCACTAAGAAATACCACGCCTTACGGCACTCCT
>CAYWAG010000036.1:0-10194 GCA_964455925.1 uncultured Verrucomicrobiales bacterium
TCCCTGACGGGGACGGTCTGAATGACCGCTCTCCGCATAAATCCACTCGATAAAATTACACCAAAGAGCATTATCGTATCTTCACCTTGATCTCCTCTGTGAAGTCGGCGGTGATGCCGTCTAGCTTATCCGCGATGGCTTGTGCCTCTTCGCGCGTGGGGGCTTCTATGCCTTTGAGGTCTGTGAGCGCCTTAGGGTCAGAGAGGAGTTTCCCGATGTCGGCGTTAAGGATGGTGATGAGCTGGCCCTTGCTGTGCTTGGCGTTGGTGGCGACGAGCTCGCCGTCGATCTGGACGAACACGCCCATGCGCGCGCCCTTAAACATAGGCCCCATCATTCCCATCATGCTCATCATACTGTCGAGACCACCAGCAGCGGTATCGCCAAAGGGGTTTTCGGAGGCTTCCGCTGGGGCGGTAGCGGCGACTTCCTCGTCTGCCTTACTGATGAAGGGGACAAAGATAGAGAGCACGTCTCCTTGCTGCCCAAAGGTGATGTTACTGGCTTCGGCAGGGACCTCCTCGGTGTCGATACCGGTTTGGTCCATTTGGGTGTCCAGCGGGATTTTGACCTTTGAGATATCCGTGAACGCGTAGATGGCCTCATGCCCTGGCCAGCCGGCTTTGTTCGTGCTTTGCTTAACGGATTGCACGCTGACGCCTTCGCCCATTTCTTGGGCGATAGATTGGAGCTCCTCATCGCTGGGGAGGTCTGGAGCGGCACTGTCTGCAGCCTCTTCTCCGCCTCCGCCAAACATCGCGCCGAGACCGCCTACGGCTCCGGTGTTCTGATAGCTACGCGTATGAATGATGCCAGTGCCGTCTTTGTTGACTTTGATAACAGTGGATTGCTCGAAGCAGCTGGTGAGCAGTAGGCTCAGCAGTCCGATGATGGTCATGAATGTGTGTTTCATAGTATATGTGTGTAAGGGTGTGTGTAAAAAGTAAGGGGCTTATTCTGCGGCGATTAGGACTTGGGCACGGCGACAGCGGCGCTTCCACGCGCGGGAGGATTCGCCAGCCTTTCTGGTGACCGCCTGGGTGGCTCCCAGCCCCACGGCATGGATCCGCTCTGATACGAGGTCGGTGTTGCGCAGGAGATAGGTGCGGATAATGTCGGCGCGCTGTTGGGAGAGTTGTTGCTCGACCTCTGGGCCGCCGCCTGGGCTGACGTGTGCCTGGACTAATAAGCGGTGGTAGGGGTAGTGCTGTAGCTTAGCGGTAGCACGCAGTAGCGCCTGCTGGAACGCGGGGTCGATCTCACTGGAACCCGCCGCGAACTCGATGGGCTGGTTCAGTAAGGTGCCTGTCACATGTTGACTGAGCTGAGCCCAGCTGGCATCACTGAGAGGGCGAAAGTAATGCCCGAGGGAGGCGGAGGCTCCGCGCTGGAGGGTAGAGACGAGGGCACGATCTTGTGCGATGCGGGTCAGAGCGGCGCTATGTAGCAGCGACGCGGGGACGGGAGCGGTAGTGAGGTCGCCAGAGGCCTGCAGGATGCGGGAGAGGCTGGTGAGGGTTTGCTCCATCTTATGTTCCCCACCGAGCCAGGCACCGGTGTTACTGGCATAATCCGTGAAGCGAATCCCCTGGAGCATTTGCTGTGCTACGGGCTGTGGCTCACCGGAGTCGATCGTGGCTTGCTGTAGCAGGCGGTCGGGATCGCTCTGGAGATCTGTAAGGGTGCGTAGGTAGCAGGTGAGGATGGATTCCAACAGGTCGGGCTGCTGCGCCGCTAGGACGCGTGATGCCACGGCAACATCCACGATCAGGTCGCGGGCTTGTGCCGTGTCGATCAGGCAGGTAGCCCTGTTCTGTAGTGCCCGCGAGCGATACGGCTCCCACAGCACGGCAAAGTCCACCTCCCCAGAGGTTAATGCTCGGTAGGCATCCTCCGCCGTATCTCGGCGGAAGGACGGGAGGCGCGGAGCCAGGGCATCGAGCTGAAAGTGTGCGATCTGGGACTTTAGCAGGAACTCAGATGGCGAGTGCCCTACGAGGGCGCCCTGAATCTCTGGCGCGTTCAGATCATCGATCGTCGTGATGCCCTCACGCGCAATGAGGGCATCCCCGCCAAAGGACTCGTCAATCACCAGTGAGATCACCCCAGGGTAGCGTGTTTGCGCGCCGTTGGCGAGGTAGCTGTCCGCGGTCGCGAGCACCAGGTCGGCCTCACCAGATGCTAACTGCCGGAACCGCTCCTCGAAGCTATGCTCCACCCGAAAGGTGATCCCGATCCCCTCTGCCGCCAGTGCCTCCTGAAAGGCACGGGAGCGAAAGACCATATACCCTAACCACTCGTCCCCTAAGACGGTAATGTTATGGGTAAATTCCTGGGCATTACTACTGCGTAGGAGGAGGTCGGTGGCACGCGCCTCGGCGCGATTCCCACGCGTGAGACGCCAGCCCACCATGCCGAGCATGAGGAGAATACAGAGACCGATGAGGAGCTTTTTCATAGAGCAATACAGGCTGGGGGGATTAATCGAGGATCTTCCGCACGATATTAATGACGATGAAAATGCCGACCGCCCACGGGATGAGCGAGGTCAGGGAGAAGCCCGAGCTACTACCCGCCGTGCTAGCGCCAGAGTCTGTCCCAGCGGGGAGTGCCTGCACTTTACTGAGGTCCAGCGACTGCATGAGTTCAGCCTCCTGTGGGGAGAGCTCGACCTCGGTGTTCGGGTCGATCTCCGCCGCGACCTTATCCAGCCCTTTCTTCAGCTCAGCGGTGTTCGCCGCCTCGTAGTATTGGGTCGCGCTGGCTTTCATATACGCACCCTGCCCGTGAAACCCGATCCCGACGACCTCGATGTCATCCTGCGTGAGTTGGGCGATCTCCGCGACCACCCCCTCATTTCCGCGCTCGTCCTTAGACTCCCCCCCATCGGTAAACACGACCACGAGGTGGCGCTCATACGGGGAGAACGCAGCCCGGCGCTCCTGAATGCGCTGGTGCGCCAGTCGCAGGCAGTTACAGATCGGGGTGCCACCGTTCGGCTGGAGCCGTTGCACGATCCGCTTCACCTTTGGGAGGGAGTTCTCGCCGATCGGCACCGCGACCTTCCCGCCGCCCGTAAAGTGGATGAGGGAGAACCGAGTAGCGGCATCCTGCCCCTCTAGCCAGGCGAGGAAGGCGTCCTTTGCCTGGTGGATCTTATTATTCTTCGCCATGGAGCCACTGTTATCAAAGATGATGGTAATGGCGGTAGCGGTCTGGCTGCGCTGCTCTTGGTCCAGGTCGACCTGCCCTAGACTAGGGATCAGGAGGCAGAGCAGGAGGATAACGGGGCGTAACATAGAGTTAATCATAGTCTGTGTAAAAATGATAAGGTGAGAGAGCGGGCGCTTACTGGAGATCATCCATACTAAAGTCTAGCGAGATCTCAGACTCCACAGCGAAGATCACGAGCTCACCCCGCATGTTTTCAGAGCGCTGCGCCGAGGTCGTCGGCTTAGCATGGATCGGGTCTGAGATACCCATCCCTTTTACATCGAACCGCGACAGGTCGATCTCTTGTCCCGTCAGCGCCATCGCCTCACGTAGGTAGCTCGCATACGCCCGCTTTACCGAGAAGGCACGGTCATAGCTCAGTCGGCTAGCAGATCCATTCAGCTGCTCCAGCTTAGGCAACGGACGCTCGATAAACTCGTTCGTGCCAGGCTTACGCTTCTTATACGTCTTAGCCCCCTGGCCCTGCTTCATCGCCACAAAGTTATAGAAGAAGTTATCCGAGTGCCCCCGCAGCTGCACGACCGCGCCCCCATAGCGGGTCACCTTATCATGCAGGGTATCAAAGGTCGATCGGTAGTCCTGCCAACGGATGTCCGCTGCGTTTGCCGGGAAGTTAAAGGTAAAGCGGAACAGCTCGCTCGCATCCTCCTTAGCCGCAGCCTCACGCACCGCCATCGGGGTCGCAAACGCCGGGGCCGTGCTCTTAGCCTGCACGATCTGCCCTCCCTTAGCAAAGTCCGCCAGATAGTCCCACCCTGCTACCGCTGGCACCACGGGCGCCGTGAGCGTCCCGGTAGAGGTAAAGAACTGCGCCGCGCGCCCAGCCGTCTTAGCAAACCCGATGGGGTTCTGGCCATCAGAGAAGAAGCTCCGGTTCCCCGCCAGATCCACTAGCTCAGAGTCCACCCCTAACCATAGGATAAAGTCGTTCACCGCACCCGCATCCATCAGCGCAAACTCCGCCAACGGCGCACAGCGCTTCTTAAATGCCGCCGCATCCCCTTGCTTCTCCTTAATCTTACCTAGCTCCGTGATAAACTCAGACTGCGTGCGGATCAGCTCCGCCACAAACCCATGCACCATCGGACGGTTCTGCTCCAGGAAGTCCCGACGCACGGCATACACATCCGCCACCACGCGCGACGCCGTACGGGTCGTCAGGATCGGCTTAGCCCCCTTCACACTATCCTCTGCCCCAGTTCCTACATTCCCACCAGCGGTTAGGGTCAGGAGGTCGGGATAAATGCACGCCGCTCCAGACAGGCTCGCGTCTTCTCTAAACGCCGATGCGGGGTCGCTCACCTTATTCTCATCGATCATCGTAATGTCTGAGACATACTTCAGGGTCACATCACTAGCCTGTAGCCCCGCATCCTGCAGGAGCACCTGCACTAAGTCCATATGCGGCCCATTCTTCTGCACCGCGATGGACTTCCCCTTCAGGTCCGCCAACGTCTCGATGCCCTTTGCCACGAACCCATCAGCACCTGTAGACCATGACAGCTGATACACTACTACTGGCTCTAACTCCGGAGACAGGCTCTTTAGTGCCTCACTCGCCATCGTGATCATCCCCACCGTGCCACGCAGGAAGGGCGACTTACCAGAGATATAGTTCGCTACCTGGGTATCAAAGTTATCCGTAACCTCCAGCTCCACCGGCATCCCCACCGCCTTAGCCAGACGGCTCTGAGCGTTAGGGGAGTAGCCCCCGTTCGCATCGATCGTGACGCCATCCGCCGCCCAGGTGATCAACGGCACCTGTAAACGCCCCCGTCCCAGATCCACTGGCTTCTGCTCTGTGTTCTGGATCACAGAGTCACTCTTATAAGGTCGTGCCAGCTCAACATATTCAGGCGCAGCCCACAGCGAGCTCAGCCCCATCGAAAGTAATAATCCTAATGCGCGTTTCATTCTGCACGCAGACTAGAACACATCGCCCCAGATAGGAATTACAATCTATGAAAGATTCTATAACCCACATTACGGCAATAACCGTGGCATGAGCATCTTGCTCATGATTGTCCCTTCCTGGCGATAGCCACTAACTTTCTCTTTTGTGTCCGCTTTACTAATAGGTCGAAAGCCAAGAAGGGCAGTCAGTGGCTAACGCCAGAGGATGTATTCACGAGCGGGACGCTCGTGCCACAGTCTTTATCGCCGTAATGTGAGCTATAACAGCGATAGGGTTAGGAGAGGGGCGCGAGCGCAAGCAACTTACGCCTTACGGCGGCGCTGGAGAAGGACTCCAGTGGCTCCTAGAGCCAGCAGGCTGATGCCACTAGGCTCTGGGACAGAGAGGGAGTCAAAGAGGGCAGGATCATAGGTGGGGCGCTCCGTAACGCTCCCGCCCGTGCCGAGGTCCTCGTGCTCATCGTCATAGATGAACCCGGTAGCGAAGAGGAGAGGGCTGAGTGCAGGGTCTGTGTTAGAGCTGTCTGCCTGACGCATCGCGGAGACTTCGAGCCATCCCTCTACTCCAGAGGCGAGATCCCACGCTACATAAGAGGTCACCACTTGACCTACAGCGAGCCCCGATGCACTGGTGGCACCGATGGCTCCGATCCCAAACGAGCCGTTGTTTAATATCGCCATACTGGAGGCCGCCCCATTGACAGAGCTATACTCGGCGAGAGCCATTCCTCCATAAGCGGAGTTTGATGTGCCTGCTATCCATTGCCCCGCATCGACTCCGAGCGAGCCAAAGGCGACTCCATCGAGCGAGGTGGTCAGGTCATGGTCGAGGCTCAGCCGAGTGACCGCGGCCTCGCTGAGGGAGAGAGTGATAGAGGCTGCCGAGGCTCCGGTGACCCAAGTTTGTATAGTTCTAGTCAGTTTCATAGTGTCCTTGCGCTAAGTGTAGCAGAAAGCGTACCGCTTTACAGCTGAGTTCTGTAGAGGGAGGAATCAATGCAGGCTCGCACTTGTTCCCGCTGGTGCGTGGCTGCTAGGAAGGTGAGAAGGGCGTCGAGTTCCTGCTGCTCACCAGCGCAGAGTTTGTTAAAGCTGATGCTAAGGGCGGGGATGTCTCGCGCCTTCAGCCACGCCTTAGCGGCGCGCACTTGTTGGAGGTAGCCCTGCTGAGGGTTCCCCTGGATGGGTGCCTCCCCTAGGCGTCCTAGCATGGTGTGCTGTGAGGCGAGGACTTCCTCCATCGCACGCTCCATGAAGATCACTCGGTAAGAGAGCGCAGTCCTGGGCTGGCTCTCTTCGCCCCCTTCTGCCTGGTCGTAGAGCGGGAGACTACTGAGGACGGGTGCGACGACCTTCAGGGCATGCCCGCGCGCCTTACTGACCCACGCCTTCTGGGCTGGGGACGCATGCATGAGCTGGGTCACCGATTCATGCTCGTAGTACCCTCTTTGGTTCGACTCATCTGCCTGACGCTTACCGTCCTCATACGGGGAGATCCCTGCGGCCTCTAGCATTTGCATCATGAGGGAGGTGCCTGAGCGCGGGATGCCAGAGACGATCGTGATGATCTGTGCTTCGGGGACATTCTGTAATGCGGATCTGTCGCCCGTGAGCTCAGGCATGGGCTTACGAGGTGGCTCGAGAACAGGGTGGGTGGTAGCCTCTAGGAGCTTGCGGTCTCTGAGCTCCCTTAGCCGGGTGCGCGCTTCTTGCGCCTTCTGCCTGAGCGCTAGAGATAAGCCTGGGTCATGCTGGTGCTGCTTAGCAATGCGGGCGAGCATCAGCCAGGGGGCAGCATAGAGGGGAGAGACTTTAAGCGCGAGCTGGAAGCACTGCTCCGCAGTCTGCCAGTCTCCTGCCCGGTAATATGCCAGTCCTAGGAGATAGTGCCCCGTAGAGTTATGGAAGGTGAGGCTGAGCGAGCGGGTCATGAAGTGAATGGCGTCCTGGTGCCGCCGTTCCTTAAGAGCGATACGCGCGAGACCTCCTAGGCAAGCGGCGGACTCGGGATCCAGCATAAGTCCTTGCTCGTAGTCCTCTTGCGCCTGCTGCATGTTACCCAGATGCTGGTGAATGCGTGCCCGGAGGAGGAGGGTGTTAAGCCGTGGTCCGGCCTCATCCTGGAGCTGCTCCAGCTTCTCTAAGGCAGCGGTAAACTGCCGCTCTGAGGCCAGTGCCTTAGCGTCTAGAAAGTGGAGTGCGAGGAGGTTTGGCTGGGCATCAGTGAGGAGGTGTTGGTGTGCTTGCAGATACGCTTGTCGCTCCTGCTCCTCCATCGCGTCGACTTGCTGTTGGTGGGCCTCTATCCCCGCTTCCGTGTCGAGCTTCAGCTCCTTCAGCCTCTCTGCGGCCTGCTGAGCCTGTTGCATTCTACGCTCGATGATCTGGCTGATGAGTGCCCTCACCTCCGCGCTACGCTGACAGGCCTCATAGCAAGAGATGAGCTGCAGCCCAAACCGGTGCTCCATGGGCCAGTTCTCGTAAAGGCGCTCTAGGATCAGGGTCGCCTCGGTATAGATCCCGCCATCCATGTAGGCCTGCGCTAGGTTGTAGTCGAGCTCGCGCACGGTCTCCTCTAGGGCCTTACTCTGGTCGGCGTTAGGTGGCTCGATGTAGCCTAGCGCCACCAGCTGATCCAGCGAGGCTTTAGCATCCTCAGCGGAGATGACCTTATCGGGGTCATGCATGCCATCGTCCCCCTCCACCGCATCCCAGGAGGGAATAGTCTGCACCTCGCGGTAATCTCTCAGGAGGTCGTGGAGCACCTTTCCGTCCATATCCTCGCCCACAGGCAGCCCCTGTAGATGGAGGAGGGTGGGACAAATATCGATGAGGCTTGCGCCGTGTACCTCACTCCCCTGCTTAAACTGTGGGCCGCTGGCGATGATGATGCCATATTTACGGTGCTCTGCGGCAGGCCCAGCAGGCTCACGTGGGAGCTGGGTGGGACGGAGCTCATCGGGGTGGAACCCATGGTCTGAGATCAGCACCACATTCGTATCCTCGCCCGCCAGGTGCAGGAGGACGCCCAGCATCATATCATGTAGGATATAACCAGCCTCCGTAACATGGCTCCAGAGCCTAAAGTCCTCATCCGAGATATGCGGGCGCTGCGGCGGGTGAAACTTCATAAACCCATGCCCAAAGTGGTCAATAGCATCATAATACACGCACATTTGGTCCCAGTCCTCATTCTGCATCAGAGCGGTAGCGGCCGCGTGAATGGTGGTGCAGTCTGCAATGATCTTCCCCAGCGACTGTAGGCGCGGGTGCTGCTCCAGCGCCTGTAGCTCCTCCGGCGTCAGGTCAGGCATGCAGGGGATGAAGTGGAGAAACTGCTCAACGTTGAGCTCCTCAGGGTGAAAGCGGAGGTCGGTGAGGAGCCGCTCTAAGCGTGGGGGATGAATAGTGCCGGGCTTCACCTTCCAGTCTGCACGAGTCGTAGTAGCGCTCCGCTGATAGTCATTAGAGAGCATGACGCCATTGCTAAGCTCCTCTACCGGGTGAGAGGGCCACCAGCCGATGGTAATGGTCTTCTTCTCTTCTTGGTTTAGGATGTTCCAGATCGCCTTCGTCTTACGGCTAAGGCTCGACACGGGGCGGATCGCGCCTGTGATAGGGTCTGGCTCAGAGAAGCCATGGACCCCATGCTTATACGGACGCTTCCCGGTGGCAATACTCGTCCATAGCATTGGGCTCAAGATCGGTGAGAGCGTAGCAAGGTTTCCGCGCACCCCACCCTGAATCATGCGCGCTAGATTTGGGAGCTTACCTGCCTGAATGAGCGGGTCTATCACCCGCCAATCCGCTGCATCCCACCCTATAAGTAATGTCTTTTCCATGTGCTTTCTCTCTCTTATACCACTTCCGGAAATTATCTGGTAATGTTTTCGAGCAGATTTGCCTGTTTATCAAGGAACTAAGCCCGACAGCCCCACAGAACTCTAAGAAAGCACATTACGGCAGTAACTGTGGCATGAGCATCCTGCTCATGATTGTCCCTGCCTGGCGATAGCCACTGACTTTCTCCTTAATGTCCGCTTATTCAATAGGTGGAGAGCCAAGTGAGCGAAGCGAATCCGGAGCGCGCAGCACCAGCTGGGCCTGAACCCACAGGGCGCCCCCCGGACTAGCCCCCGTTCACAATGGTACAACAGACTCCACGAAGCACAAAGAAGCAAAAGGAGAGTCCCGTCTAGCGCTCGAAGTCAAAACTGACCCTCACGAAACGCCCCTAAAACCCCGATTTTCGCCACATAGTTAACCGATCTTAACTAGTTTTGTCCTCCAGAAGCAGCTTTGCGAGGGGCCTCGCATTTTTTCTCCTGCCCGCAAACCCTTATAGAATAAGGGATTACGAGCAAAAGGAGGAAGCGAATCGAGAAAAACGAAAAAAAGTAGCAGAAAGGGGTTGACGTCCACCGGTTTTCTGTGCTTAAGTTTGCGCCCCGCAACGCTCCAAGTTGCTGAAACAAACTCCGCTGAAAAGAAAGTCACTGACGAGTAAAGAAAGCAAAGTTTTTTCAATACGGGAGATGCTCGAAAGGGTGCGCTAATAACGCGCCACATGAAAGCGTTCTAAAAATCTTTAATATCAACCTGAGACTCTGAAGAGAAAACATCATTCAGTGGACTGCAAGAAAGCTTCTTAATTCAATTCGCTTGCTTGCTTTACGTGACGCTTGGCATCAACACCCAACGTTCCACTAATCTCAAAAGAGGAGAAAGTCAGAAAAGCTAAGAAGCAATGCTTCTTACTTTTTAAAACAAAAACAATGGTTAAACCAACCTGTGACCTACTTGGGTCAACAGGATGTGTGGTGACTAAGCTATCGAAAGTAACTTAGTCAGTAATAACCTGCTCAATTTCAATGTATCGTAGCAATACGATACGCCCTGAAATACTGTTTAGTATTTCAAACGTGGTGATACACGGAAATAAGTATCGCGCATCTATGATGGTCAATATCGACACATAATAGATGTTATATTTTACGGAGAGTTTGATTCTGGCTCAGAATGAACGCTAGCGGCGTGTTTAAGACA
>CAYWAG010000037.1:0-2516 GCA_964455925.1 uncultured Verrucomicrobiales bacterium
GTTCGGTGACGAGCTTGAGGCGCTGGGCCTCTCCGCCGGAGACGGTGGGGCTGGGTTGGCCGAGCTGGAGGTAGCCGAGGCCGGTGTCGGCGAGGAGGCTGAGGGTGCGGTTGAGTTTGGGGTGGGCGGAGAAGAAGTCTGCCGCTTCCTCGATGGGCATGCGGAGGACGTCGGCGATGGTCTTGCCATTATAGGTGACGCTGAGGGTGGCGGGGTTATAGCGGTCGCCCCTACAGGTCTCGCAGGGGACGCGGGTGCTGGGGAGGAAGTCCATCTCTAGGCGGATGGAGCCGTTGCCCTTACAGTCGGGGCATTGCCCGTCCTTGTTGTTAAAGCTGAAGCGCGAGGCGGAGAAGCCGCGGATCTGGGCCTCTGGGAGCTGGGCGAAGAGGGTGCGGATGTGGTCGAAGAGTTTGACGTAGGTGGCGGGACAGGAGCGGGAGGTCTTGCCAATCGGGGTTTGGTCGACCTCGAAGACGTGCTTGAACCCGGCGAAGCCAGAGGCGTCGGTGCAGTAGTCGGCGATGGTGGCGCGTTGGGCCTTGGTGAGCTTTTTCTCTTCCTTGAGCTTATGCAGAACGGCGGCGACGGGCTGGAGGGTGCCACGCATGAAGCTGGATTTGCCCGATCCAGAGACGCCGGTGATGACGGTGAGCCGGCCCTTAGGCAGGGCGACGTCGATGTCTTGGAGGTTGTTGACGGAGCAGCCTTTGAGCTTGAGCCAGTCTTTGGCAGGCAGGGCCTTTCGGTCGATGGGGCGGCGCGCTCCTCGGGTGGGGTGTGTGATGGGATCCTTTAGCGCCGTGCCAGTGACGGAGCTTTTCTTCCGCATGAGTTGCTTGAGGCTGCCCTGTGCCATGACTTCGCCCCCGAGACGCCCGGCACCAGGGCCGAGGTCGATGACGTGTTTGGCGCGCGCCATGGTTTCCTCGTCGTGCTCGACGATGAGGAGGGAGTTCCCCTTTTTCTGCAGGGTCTCTAGGGTGTCGAGGAGGGACTTGTTATCACGTGGGTGGAGTCCGATGGTGGGTTCGTCTAGGACATACATGACGCCCTGGAGGTTGGACCCTAGCTGGGCGGCAAGGCGGATGCGCTGGGCCTCGCCCCCGGAGAGGGTGGTGGCGGAGCGGTCCAGCGAGAGGTAGCCGAGCCCGACGGAGGAGAGGAAGTGCAGGCGCTGGACGATCTCTGGGATGATGTCGCGGGCGATCTGGCTCTCGCGGCCGGTGAACTGGAGGGCTTCGACCGCTGCCTTGGCGTCCTCTACAGAGAGACTGACAAGGTATGGCAGCGAGAGAGGCGTGGCATGCCCATCTTGGGCATGAACGTGCTGGGGTGGAGTGGTTTCTGTGTTCGCTGCGTCTGCTTTTGAGGTGGTTGGTTCTGTGGCGTTCACGTCCAAGATGGACGTGCCACGGGGGAGGAACACAAACCTAGCGGAGCGTTTGAGGCGGTCGCCCTGGCAGGTGGGGCAGATGATTTGTTCGGTGTCGTCCTCTTCCTTGCGGGACTTCTCCTCGGCGAGTTCGGCCTCTAGGAGGGAGTCGAACTTCTCTGGGCGGAAGCGGGTGGTGCTGATGGTGCCGTAGCCTCGGCAATCGGGGCACCAGCCTCTGGGCGAGTTAAAGGAGAAGTCGGCGGGATCTGGCTCCTCGAAGGATTCGCCCGTGACGGGGCTGACGCGCTCGGTGGAGTAGAGGTGGAACTTGTTCTCATGGTCGAGCACGCGGATGAACCCGCTGGAGAGGGCGAGCGCCTCGGCGAGCTTAGTCTTAAGCAGGGCGGGCTGCAGGTTCGTGCCAGCGGTGACGATGATGTCGAGGTCGTGCTCGACGTAGCGCTCTAGGGGCTCGAAGTCATCGATCTCGACAATGCGCTTATCGACAAGGAGGGCCTGGTAGCCCATGCGCGCCGCGCGGTCGGCGACATCGGTATGGAACCCTTTGCGCCCTCGGACGACGGGTGCCATGAGGTGAATGCGACCTTGCGTGGCTTGCTTCTTGATCCTCTCTAGGATGGCGTCCTCTGTCTGCGAGACGACGGGTTCGCCGGAGGCGGGGCAATGCTGTGTGCCGAGCTTAGCGTAGAGGAGACGGAGGAAGTGGTAGATCTCGGTGACGGTGGCGACGGTGGACTTTCCGCCCCCGCGTGAGATGCGTTGCTCGATGGCGACAGTGGGGGGCAGACCGGTGATGGAGTCCACCTCGGGCTTCTCTAACTGCTCGGCGAACTGACGAGCGTAGGGCGACATGGAGTCCAGGAAGCGGCGCTGCCCCTCGGCGAAGATGAGGTCAAAGGCGAGGGTAGACTTACCGGACCCAGAGAGACCGGTGACGACATTAAAGCTCTGGAGCGGGAGGTCGAGGTCGAGGTTCTTCAGGTTATGGTGGCGTGCGCCACGGATGCTGAGTTGTTGGGGCGTGGCATGCCCATGTTGGGCATGAGCGTGCTGGGGTTGAGTGGTTTCTGGGTTCGTTGCGTCAGCTTTTGAGGAGGCTGGTTCTCTGGCGTTCACG
>CAYWAG010000037.1:2616-10049 GCA_964455925.1 uncultured Verrucomicrobiales bacterium
GATGGACGTGCCACGGAGGGCTTCTGCGAGGTAGCGCCCCGTGGGGGTGTCCAGCTGGGAGACCTTCTCTGGTGTTCCGGTACCGACCACCAGACCGCCATCCTCTCCTGCCTCGGGCCCGAGGTCGATGAGGTAGTCCGCTGACTTGATGACCTCTAGGTTATGCTCGACGACGAGCAAGCTATGCCCCGCCTCGATCAAGCGGTTAAAGGCACGGAGCAGCACCTGAATGTCACCAAAGTGAAGCCCCGTCGTAGGCTCATCCAGGATGAGGAGCTGCCCTTTCTGGCGGGGAGGTTCCGGGGGGGCAGTGGATTGGAGGCTCTCGGCAGTGGCGTTATGCGAGCGGCGGAGTTGCTTCAGCGTGTTAAGCCGCTCGGCAACGGCACGAGGGGTGTCTGCGGTGCCCGTCAGTTTAGGCGCGGTAAGGGCGGTAGGGGTTGCGCTCTTCGTCCCCTTCTTCTCGCTATCGGCATCTAGGAGGAGGGCGGCGATCTTTAGGCGCTGGGACTCACCGCCTGACAGGGTGTTCAGTGGCTGCCCCAGGCGGAGGTATCCCAGCCCGACCTCATCCAACGCAGTGCAAACCCGGATGATGGAGCGGTGACGGCGCGCGATCGGCTTAGGCAGTGTCTCTAGCTCGGCAGAGTAAAAGGCGATGGTCTCGCGCGTGGTCATCTCTAGGACATCGGCGACACTGCGCCCACGGTACAGGATCTCTAGCGCCTCCTTCTTATACCGTCGCCCGTCGCAGTCTGGACAGGTGAGGTAGAGGTCAGAGAGGAACTGCATCTCCACCTTCTCTAAGCCGTTGCCCATACAGCGCTCACAGCGTCCATCCCCGGAGTTAAAGGAGAAGTACCCCGTGCTCGCGCCCCGCGCCTTTGCCTCATCAGTGAGGGCAAAGAGCTGGCGAATCTCATTAAAGGCTCCGAGATAGACTGCGGGGGTCGACCGAGGGGTCTTAGCCAGGGGGGATTGGTCAATAAACGAGACACCAGAGAGGTGCTCCTGGAACCCCTCTAGGGCGGAGAAGGAGGCGGGGTTCTCCACCTTTTCGGGGGCAAAGAACTCGAGCAGGTTTTGGTAAAGCCCGCGCTCCACAAAGGTGGACTTACCAGATCCTGATACCCCCGTCACACAGGTCAGCACCCCTAGCGGAATACGCGCGGAGACTTCTGCCAAATTATTAGCAGAGACGCCCTGTAGCTCGATAAAGTGCAGCGGCATCCGGCGCGCAGTCGGCACGGCGACCTCTGCGTGCCCGTGTAGATACGCTAGGGTAGAATGCGCGGGTAGCTCTGCCGCACGCTCACCCGAGGTGCGGAAGTCGCCCTGAAAGAGTAACTCCCCGCCCTCATGTCCCGCGCCTGGACCAATGTCAATGAGGTGATCTGCCGTGCGCATCACCGCCTCCTCGTGCTCCACCACCACTAGGGTGTTCCCCTTATCGCGCAGGTCTTCCATGACCTCGGTCAGGTTCGTAACATCACGCGGGTGCAGCCCGACCGTGGGCTCATCCAGGACGAACAAGGTACCGGTGAGAGACGCACCGAGGCAGGTAGTCAGATTCACGCGGGCGATCTCACCACCAGAGAGCGTGCGTGCCGCCCGATCCAGCGTCAGGTAGCCCAGGCCGACACGCAGTAAGTAATCCAGCCGAGAGGTGATCTGCCCATAGACGAGCTGGAGGGATGGCTCAGGACGCCCATCGGCATTCAGAGGCAGAGTGAGGTCATGGAAGAAGGGCGCCAGCCGCTTCACAGGCATACGCCAGAGGTCTGGTAATGTCTCCCCAGCCACGCGGTAACAGAGCGCGGCCGCGCGCAGGCGCTTACCACGACACGCCACACACTGCGTATGCGAGCGGTATTTGGCGAGAAAGACGCGCACATGCATCTTATACGCCTTCCCCTCCATCCAGTCAAAGAAGCCCTGCACGCCATACCACTTACCCTCGAGCCAAAGACGCTCCGTGACGGGTACCGCGCCCTCCTCTTCCTCCGCCTCTAGCTGCGCGGGAGCCTCGCCATAGAAGACCCACTCCTGCTCATCAGGCGTGAGGTCGCGGAACGGAACCGTGGTGTCGATCCCCGCCTCCTGTGCCAGGCGGATGAGGTCACGCTGACAGTCCTTCCCCTGCTCTGTCTGGAAGGGCTTCACACACCCCTCCGCTAGGCTCAGCCCCGTATCGGGCACCGCCTTACGGAGATCTATCCCGATGACACTCCCAAACCCACGGCACTTAGGACACGCCCCCACGGGACTGTTAAAGCTAAAGAGCCCCGGGCTGGGAGGCGTCAGGGTCGTGCCGGTGTTCGGGTTATGCCACTGGTCAGAGAAGCGGCGCAACACCTCGCCGCTGCGGGACGCGATCGCGCAGCGCCCACGCCCCAGCGTGAGGGCACGCTCCACCGCCTCTACCAACCGCGCGCGGCTCTTAGCCTGCACCTTGAGGCGATCCTGCACCACATAATACATCGAGTCTGGCGTAGCCTCCAGCGTATCCGGCACCGCCTCATCCGTGCGCAGGAGCACCCCATCGATCAACACACGCAGATACCCCTGCTGCTGCAGAAAGCTAAAGAACTCCTCCACCGATCGCCCCTCCGGCGGGGCATCAATAGGAAAGACGAGCAGCACTGCCTCCTCTGCCAGAGTCTCAGAGACCCACTCCACGATGCGCTCGGGGTGGTCCGGCTGGATCTCCTCCCCATTCACGGGGTCGAACCCACGAGCCAGCCGCGCAAAGAGGAGCTTCAGGTAGTCGTTCACCTCTGTCAGGGTGCCCACGGTAGAGCGCGATGTGCGGATAGCGTTCTTCTGCTCGATCGCGATCGCAGGCGGGATGCCCTCGATCTTATCGACCGCGGGCTTATCCATCCGGTCAAAAAACTGCCGCACATACGGCGAAAACGTCTCTACATACCGGCGCTGCCCCTCCGCATATAGTGTCTGGAACGCCAACGACGACTTACCACTCCCCGACGGCCCCGTCACCACGGTAAGCTGCCCTGTAGGGATCTCTAAGTCCCATCCCTTGAGGTTATTCTGCCGAACTCCAGTAAGCTTAATCGATCGTTGCATAGACACCTGCACACTATCCCCTGCCGCCCAGCCACTGCAACCGATTATTTCAGAGAACTGGCAGGAGGGTGTGCTACCTGGAAAGTTTGGCTTCTGGGTTTACAGTGGGGGGAGCTTACGCTTTGTTCGATAGCGTATGAAACGGTTGGCAGTGATTGATGTAGTGGGGTTAACGTCGGGGTTGATCGAGCAGCACGGGGACTTTCTGAAGCGGTGGAGTGCGCAGCGGGAGGTCTCGCCCTTTGAGCCCGTCTTCCCTGCGGTTACTACTACGGCGCAGTCTACCTATGTTACGGGACAGCTGCCAGCCCAGCATGGCATCGTAGGGAACGGATGGTATGACCGCAGCGATGCCGAGCATAAGTTCTGGAAGCAGAGTAACCACCTAGTAGAGGGCGAGAAGCTGTGGACAACGCTCAAGCGTCTGAACCCAGATGCTACCTGTGCGAAACTGTTCTGGTGGTACAACATGTATAGCACCGCGGACTACACTATCACGCCCCGCCCAATGTACCCTGCGGATGGCCGAAAAGTGTTCGACATTTACACCCAGCCCATGGGGATGCGCGAGGAGATTAAGGCGGACCTTGGGGAGTTCCCTTTCTTTACCTTTTGGGGGCCAAAGGCAGGTATCGGATGCTCCCAATGGATCGCGAGCTCTGCTAAGTGGGTAGAGCAGCGCCACCAGCCTACTCTGTCCCTGATCTACCTCCCCCACCTGGACTATGTGCTCCAGCAGGAGGGCCCGGATGGACCGTCGGTCGCTGCCGAGTTCCAGCAGATCGAGAGCGTCCTGGAGGATCTCATCAACAGCCTGGAAGCCAGCGGGGTGGAGGTCATGCTGGTGTCTGAATACGGGATCTCTGCGGTCTCCCAGCCCGTGCACCTGAACCGCCTCTTCCGCGAGCAAGGGTGGATCACGATCAAGGACGAGCTAGGTAAGGAGCAGCTCGATCTCGGAGCGAGCCGCGTCTTTGCCATTGCGGATCATCAAGTAGCCCATATTTACCTAAACGACCCCAGCCTGGAGCCAGAAGTGCGCGCCCTCCTGGAGTCCACCCCTGGGGTCGAGACCGTGCACGATGGGGCGGGCGAGTTCGGTACGGGGACCGCCGGCGATCGAGCCGGTGACCTCATCGCAGAGGCCTCGCCCGAGGCTTGGTTTACCTACTACTACTGGCAGGACGATGCTGTCGCGCCCGACTTTGCCCGCTGCATCGACATCCACCGAAAGTGCGGATACGATCCCGTAGAGCTGTTTATGGATCCCGCGCTGCGTCTGCCGCCGCTAAAGATGGCAGGCTTCCTGCTGCGCAAGAAGCTCGGCTTCCGCACCCTGCTCGACATCATCCCGCTGGATGCTACGCTGGTAAAGGGTTCCCACGGTCGGCGCCACGTCCCAGAACATGAGCAACCCATCTTCATCGCCCCCACTAAGGTCACCAGTGCTACAGAAGTCCACCAACGTATTCTGGAGTTCCTCGCTCCCTGACCATGCCTTAGTGTGCGCCTCTCGCCACGACGAACTGCCCTTCTAGGTAGTAACCGTGGATGAGGTCCCCGGGTTCAGCGGCGTTATAGGTGCCCTTATCGACCAGGATAGCGCGCTGCTCTCCAGAGGGGAGGATATGGAGGCGTAGGTAGTGGCGCTTGCTCAGGCCCTTGGCAGGGTTTTGGCTGCCGAGGGTGTATTTCTCTATGACGGGGCACTTAATCAGCTCGCCGTGTTCGCGCACGCGTTGGTGATCCTCGCAGGAGCACAGGAAGCCGGCACTGAGGCAGGTAAGCAGTGCCAGCAATAGGCGTGATAGGCGCAGGAAGCGGACGCGGGGAAGGCGAGCTGTCATCAGTGCAAGTGGGGATTACGCATTCAGGTGATCCATGACCGAGATGATGTCAGGGTTGATCTCATGGTGCACGGAGTTCATGGCTAGGCGGATAGCGTTCTGGATGGCAAAGGCGGTGGACGAGCCGTGCCCGATGACGCAGATGCCGTTGACCCCGAGGAGGAGAGAGCCTCCGGCTTTCTCATGGCTGGTGCGTGCTCTGACGCGGCTAAAGACGGGCTTTGATAACAGCCCTGCGATCTTAGTAAAGATGTTGCGCTGGTATTCCGCACGGATCCAGGAGCTCATCCCCTTGGCTAGCCCCTCGACAGACTTCAGGATGACGTTCCCTGTAAAGCCATCAGTAACACAGACATCGAGATCGGTGAGAAAGATGTCACGCCCCTCGACATAACCGACATATTCGAACGGCAGGTCCTTGCCCTCGGCGATGAGTTCCTTAATCCGCATATGTGCGGCGCGGGTGAGGTCGGTGCCCTTCTCTTCCTCCTCGCCGTTAGACATGATGCCGACCTTAGGCTTAGCCACCTGGTAGAGGTTACGCATGTAGATGCTGCCCATGACGGCGGACTCGACGAGGTTCTCGGGGCGAGGGTCGGGGTTTGCGCCCGCGTCCATGAGGAGGCAGGAGCCAAAGTTACTGGGGAGGACGGACCCGATGGCGGCCTTAGAGATGCCCGCTAGGGTGCGGAGCTTGATGGTAGCATTAGCGACGGCGGCACCAGTGTTACCGGCACCGACCATGGCATCGGCATCGCCCTGTTTGACCAGGTTAGCGGTGAGGGTGATGGAGGCCTTCTTTTTCTTACGGAGCATCTTAGCGCCGCTCTCATGCATCTCGACCATCTCATCGGTATGGACGACTCGGATCCGCGCGGTAGGCAGGGCATACTGGGTAATCAATGGATCAAGCTGCGCTTGGTCCCCTACTAGGATGAGGGTCTCTAGCTCAGAGTATGCCTGGAGCGCCGCCTTTGCACCAGCTATTACTACCTCCGGGGCATCATCGCCGCCCATCGCATCGATCGCTATCTTCATACACCTAAAATGAGTGCGAGAAATCATACCCGCCTGCAAGCGAAAAAAAGTATTCGGCCGAGAATCCGCAGAATAGCTCTACCAATCCTGGTAAGGATGCGATAGGGTTAGGGGATGGAATTAACCTTATCAGCATTTGGGCGAGCCGTGGGCGTGGAGACGGGGATCGGGGAGCTTATGGATGACCTCGGGAGTGCATTAGCGGATCGCTCACAGGTGCGCGCCATGCTTGGGGGCGGGCAGCCGGCAGAGATCCCAGAGATGACCCAACTGTTCCATACCTTACTCACCACGGTCCTAGCGTCGCCTGCAGATGTGCAGCGGGTGCTGGGGCAATATGATCCGGCGGAGGGTGAGGCGGGGTTTCGGGCGGCGTTTGCGCAGCTGATGGGTGCTAAATACGGGTGGCAGCTGACCGCGGCGAACATTGGGGTATCCGCTGGTGGGCAGTCAGCGTGCTTTCACTTACTAAACGCCCTAGCAGGCGCAGGGCAGCAGGTGCTCATCCCGTTGCTACCAGACTATATGGGGTATCGGGATCAGCTGGTGAGTGGGGCGGAGTTCCTAGGGCTAAGCGGGATACCTGAGCGCACCGCTGGGGGGCAACGGTTTAAATACCGGCTAGACCGCCAGGCAGTGGTCGCAGCCCCTGAGAGCGTGCGCCTCATGGTGCTATCACGTCCTACGAACCCGTCGGGCAATGTCCTCTCTGATGCAGAGATCCGCTTCCTGTCTGATGAGTGCGCGCGCCGTGGTATCCCGCTCCTGATAGATCATGCCTATGGCGCGCCCTTCCCAAACGCGCTCTACACCCCTACGCAGCCGTATTGGGCACCGCATCACATTCACCTCCATAGTCTCTCTAAGCTAGGCTTACCCGGCACACGGACGTCCATCATGATCGCGCATCCAGACATTGTCCAGCTCCAGCAAAAGATGACAGCGGTCACGAGCCTAGCTAACCCAGGATTAGGGCAGGCGCTGGTGCTACCATTGATCCAGGACGGGTCGCTGCCAGCGCTGTGTGCGGAGGTAGTCACTCCCTATTACCGACAGAAGCGTGATGTCGCGGTCGCAGCCCTAGAGGAGCTGCTAGCAGGGGTAGAGTATGTGCTGCATGAGCCAGAGGGCGCCTTCTTCCTGTGGCTATGGCTACCAGGGGTGGATACACAGGTGCTGGCGCAGCGGCTAAAGGAGCAGGGGGTGTTAGTGATTTCCGGGCACTGGTTCTTCTTTGGGCAGGACGCGCAGGAGGACGTGCCCGCACATCAGCGCGAGTGCCTACGCCTCACGTATTCGATGCCAGAGGACGAGGTGCGGATCGGCATACAGGTGCTCGCTGAGGAGCTCCAACGCGGGGAGGTGGGAGAACCCACGTGAATTTTTTTTTGGGGGGGATCACATTAACGACATTTTTCACTTCGTATTTTTTCTATCCGCAGATTACGCAGATTAACGCAG
>CAYWAG010000038.1:0-10034 GCA_964455925.1 uncultured Verrucomicrobiales bacterium
GTCTACGTTTGCCTGGAGGACGCGGATATATGGGTGCTCTGGGAGGATTGCTTCTGCCTTGCTGATGTATGGGAGAGCCTCAAAGGTGTTTTTTAGATCAGTGTGAGCCTTGGCTTTTTGGAAGGCTTCATTGAGCTCCTGCTGCTTAGCGGGGGAGAGCTTTTCAAACTTACTGATATATTCGGGCTGGACTTGGGCGAGCGCGCCTAGAGTGGTGATCCCCAGGATGGCGAGGCTCGTGAGGACGTTAGGGAGGGCTTTCATTATCGGCATTGTTACGGTGAAACGTCTTAAAGTAAATACCTATTTATCAGTGGAGAGTGTATTTTTTTATTTTGGTTTGTAGCGGGGCTTGGTAGAAGGGCATGGATGAGAGTTAATATACAGATGTGGTGGCGCAAGGTGCGCGAGGCATTGGCACATCCCGGTCGGGCAATGGTCGCCAGACGCCTGCTGCTCCGGGTGTTTGGGCTAGGGGTCGTGGTGGCGCTCTTATCAGCGATGGTGCTGAACTATCGTAAGGTGCGGTCTGTGCTGGTAAGTCTGCGCAGTAAGAAGGATCGGGTGGTGGAGGCTCTGTCACCAGCGGAGGACCCGCCAGAGCGGGCAGAGACTCCAGAGGTCTCTGAGTATATCGCCTATCTTGAGGGCTTAGGGCTACGGCATTTTTCTGCGCGTGAGATCGTGCGCCCCCACTTTAATAAACGCGATGGGGTCACGAACCATATTCCTCCCCGCTCGATCTGGCCAGAGATCGCGCCTACCCTGCGGGTGGTCGATGAGCTCCGGGCACGGCTGGGGTCACGGGCGACCTTGCTCTCCCTCTATCGCTCGCCTGACTATAATACCGCGATCAAGGGCGCGAGCCAGTCGCGCCATATGCTGAACCAAGCGATCGACCTCAAGTTTGCCTGTTCCAGCACGGAGGCCTTTGAGACGGTGAAGGCGATGCGCGAGGAGGGGGTGTTTACAGGCGGGATCGGCTGGTACCCTACTTTTATCCACATTGATACCCGTGGGTATGATGCGACCTGGGGCATTTAGGGCGTTATCCTAAAATTCGCAGATGATTTGAACCACAGAGGCACGGGTACAGAGGGGGAGGATTTGTGGTTTATTCTCATAATCGGACGCTTTCACCCAGTAGATGAAGGTAATCCAATGTCTCTCAAAACCCTATTTGACTCAAAAAAGTCCATAAATTGAATTTAGATGAGACCATTCGACCAAAATAAAAGCCTCTGTGTCTCCGTGCCTTTGCCTAGGGGCTATCCTTCGTATCGTGGTTTTCCTAACTGCGGAATCAAGGGTTATACCCGTCTAGGAGGTCTGTGAACTCGGCGGGGAGGAGCTGCCCGGGGAAGGGGGAGGCTGAAGGCACTTGTCTGGGGCGACCCGTGTGGAAGGTGCTATCTGGGGTTGTGCTGGTTTCTCCTGCCTCTGCACTGTCTGCATCTGGGGCACCTTGTCCTGCGGCGGGACCTGCAGATCCGCTTTGTTCGGACGATGGTTGTTCTTGCTTCCCGAGCATTTTCTTAAGCATGTCCATCATCGCTTTTTGGGTTTCTGAGGCACCGCCGCCTTGTTGCGATTGGTTCTTTTCCTGTGCTGCTTCGTAGGCTTTCTCGATGATGTCGGTTTGGATGGCGATGGTTTGCGCTCCGGTGTCCTGGTCTAGGAGCTTAAGGGTGGCTTGCACCATGCTGGCCTCTACTTCCTCTAGCTTTTGGATAACGGGGATGTCGGTCTGTAGCTCTACGAGTTCTTGCACTCCGGCGCTGAGGTTGTCCTGGCTGATCGTGAGCTCTTCTGCCATTGCGGTGGTGATGGCGGCACTAGTCGGCGTGGTGGGGGGGGACTGCGCTAGAAGGATGGCAGGGAGAGCTATGAGAACGATGCATAGAACGGTGCCGGCGTGGTGCGTCAGAGGAGGGAGGGGCATGAGGATGAGGGATATTTATTCTGGTAGGAGGCGGGACTTAGCCTCCTGGATCGCGCGGGTGCGTCCGCGAAGGTGCTGCTGCTCGCGGATGAGCTCCATGATGCGGAACATGAACTCGGCGTCTTCGGGCGAGGGTGGTGGTGTTCCTCCCGCCGCGCTCCCTCCGGCGCTACTCTGTGCAGAGGCGAGGTCGCGTGAGAGGGTAGAGGCCCAGCGGGTCAGGAGGGGGGCGGACTCTGAGGTGTAACGGGCGGAGAGGTAGCGCTGGTTTTGCTGCAGCTGGCTCTGTGTCTCCCGAAAGTAGCTGTAGATGTCTGAGGTATGGATTTGCTCTGCCAGGGTATCGAAGGTGGGTTGCTCTGCATAGGAGGCGTAGTGGCGCAGGTCATCGACGATCCAGCGGAGGGTCTTGCTGTCCTGGAGCTGCTGGTCTCCGTACTGTTGGTTCTCCTGCCTGAGCGCGGGATCTAGCCCAGAGGTGAGGGTGCCGACGGTGTGACTGTAGTTACGGAGGATGGCTGTGGCGCGGTTCTGGTGGCGCTGTGCTAGGGTCTGCAGACGATGGATAAAGCTGGAGGCCTCGAACCGGTGATCAAACTCCTGTAGCTCGTCGATCATGCGCTTTAGGTCGGTAAGGAGAGCGGTATGGAGGCTGATCGCGGCGGTGAGATGCGGCTGTGCCTGGGTGAGTGCGCGGTGGGGCTGCGGTCCTGGTGCGGCTTGCTCATAGGTGGTGAGCAGGTGCTGAAAGCGGGCGGAAAAGTGCTGAGGGTCGGGGGACGTGAGCCGCTGGGCGAGGAGGGTCAGGGTGAGCTGCGTGGAGCGGTCGAGCTGGAGGTTACGGAACGCCTCGGTGGACAGGGCGCTGGCTTCTTGCCCGAGGGCACGAAAGGTCGTTATGCCACTGCGTTGGTTATCGACCGTGAGGCTCAGCTTAGGCGCGAGGGAGGAGGGCGGGCTGTTGGTGGCGAGCAGGCGCGTGATGCGCTGCGCTTCTTGGAGCTGGCTGAGCTCGGATTGGTAGAACTCGTCTAAGGTGCTGAGAAAGGCGGAGAAGCGCTTTTTAACCTGTCCGGCGTGGTCCTCATAGCTGAGGAGGGTGAGGGAGAGAGGCGTGGAGCGCTGCGCTGGGCGCTCTGGTAGGTAGTCGGTAGCGGTGGCGTAGATCTCATATGTGTCCGGGACGAGGCCGAGCAGCTCTGGGTTTAGGGCAGTCTGGTGCCTGAGGTCTGTCTGGGCGGGGGCACCCGTGGCGATGGGGGTGCTGCGCTGGTAAGTGGGGCGCTGTGTGGAGAGGAGCAGGAGGGCGACCTCGCTGACCCCGTAGTCGTCAGTGGCTTGCATCGCGAGGTCCACCGTCTCGTGCGGTAGCATCGTAAACTCGGGCGAGGAGTAGCGCAGGCGGACCTGAGGCGCCTGGTCTGTGACCGGGAGGAGGTGTAGGGAATGCGCGGGGTGCGAGCTCAGACCATAGGTGTCGGTCAGGAGGAGGTCTGTGGTGAGGGGCGAGGTGAGCACCTGTGGGGTGGTCGTTACGGTAGCACCTGTGGGGGCAGCCGTAAGCGGGAGGGGCGCGGTGCTGTGGAGCTGCGCTAAGGGCTGGGTAGCGGTGAGCTCCAGGTGGATGGAGGATCCCTCTAGCAGCTGCGTGCGTTGGGTAGTGAGCACGACCTCACGGGGCGGTAGCTGGAGGTAGGAGGGGAACTGCTGATGCAGGCGCACCTCCCTTAACCGGGGGCGCGGACGTGGGTGCAGACGTAGGGCAAAGTAGGCGTCCGCGACCTGCACAGTGAGGGTGCGCGGCTGATGAATAGCGGGTAGGCTGAGGAGGAAGCCGGCGGGGCTATTGTCCCCAGATCCAGTAGTATAGGGGACGGGCTGGGTAGGGTGTCCCTCTACTTTGGCGGTCGCGATCAGGGCGGTGGCGTTAGTCGGCGGCTCCTTTAGCTGGAGGAGGAGTTCTGACGCTACCCCTTCTATCAGGTAGTGGTCGGCAGGGTAATCTGCAAACCGGACGGTGGCGTAGCGAGGGATGTCACTATGCGGTAGGAGGTAGCGCTGCGTCGCGTTGGTAAACTGGCGGGGGGCGAGGGTCAGTCCTGCAAGGAGGAGCGTGCCGAGAGTCAGGAGCGGGAGTAAATACGGACGCCAGCAGGCGGGGGAGGGGAGAATCTGCCTGGTGTCGAGCTGGGCGGCTTCGGTACCGATCTGGTCTAGGGCGGCATGGAGGAGCTCAGAGGACTCTGCGGAGGAGGTCTGATGCTGGGCGATCTCGAGGGCACCCTGGATGCGATCGCCTAGGCGGTTACGCTGCTGCTTAATCAGGAGCGCGAGCTTAAGGTCAGTGCGCGTCTGCTGCAGATGGCGGTAATAGCGCCAGGGACCGATGAGGCACAGCCCCGTGAACCCTATGCACAGGCTCCCCCAGCGCGTCCACGCCGGCAGGAGCATCAGCCGATCCAGGGCGACATACAGCACCCATGCACCTAGGAAGAACAGTAATGCTATTCCACCCCATTGCCAGAGACAGAGGCGCTTTCCGCGCAGCCTAAGCCGTGCAAAGGTATCCTGTAAGCTCTGGGGGAGGGATTCTGCCATTTCGCCCGAAAGTTAGCAGATGATCTCTACGCTAGCAACTACGTGGAGCACTATTTATCCCTGGATCGCCTTTTGGATGGTCTCTACAAAGGCGGGGATCGTGCTGGTGGCGGACTCAATGTGCGGGGCGTGCCCGAGCTTAGTGAGCGCCTGTGAGGTAATGGGGCCAATACTGGCGATCTGGCAGTCCGCTGGCAGATCTGGCTCCATGGCAAAGAAGTTCTCGGCGGTGGAGGCACTGGTAAAGGTGATCATGTCTGCGCCTTCCTTCTGGAGACGCGCGAAGTTCCCCGTGGGGTCCCCGGTCTCTGCGATGCTCTGGTAGGCGATGCAAATATCCACGATCGCACCCTGCTTTACGAGTCCCTCGGAGACGACCTTGCGGGATTCCTTTGCCTTTACCCAGAGGACGGTTTGGTTCTCGATCTGGTGGTGGCTAAACTCCTCTACCAGTCCTTCTGCAACGAACTTCTTAGGCAAGAGGTCCGTGCCTAGGCGGTACTCGGCGATGGCGTCTCTAGTCCCGGGCCCGATAGCAGCGATCTTAACACCACCGATGGAACGGGCATCAGTGTAGGTCTGGAAGAACTCCTTAAAGAAGCGGTGCACCCCATTAGGGCTGGTGAAGATGAGCCAGTCATATTTATGGACATCAGTGACGAACTCGCGGAACTGATCCATGTCGTCTGGCTCGGTAATCTGAATGGTAGGGATCTCTAGGACATCGGCACCGAGGGCACCGAGTCGCTTGCTCATTTCGCCAGCTTGCTGGCGGGTGCGCGTGGTGACGATGCGTTGCCCGAGGAGGGGGCGGGATTCCTCAAACCAGTTGATCTTCTCGCGCTCCTTTACGACCTCGCCGATGACGGCTACCGCAGGGGACTTAAACCCGGTGTCGATCACGAGCTGTCCAATGGTCTCTAGCGTGCCTGTGATGGTGCGCTGGCGTCCGGTGGTCGCCCAGCGGGTCAGGGAGATCGGGGTCTTCGGGTCTGCGCCTTCGGCGATGAGGGTCGTGCTGATCTCCGTCATACGCTTCACCCCCATGAGGAACACCTTCGTGCCAGGGGTCTTAGCGAGCTGGGCGTAGTCGAGGCTGGTCTCGCCTTTGGTCGGATCCTCATGCCCTGTAAAGAGGGTGAGCATGGAGCAGTGGTCGCGGTGCGTGACCGGAACGCCCGCATAACACGGCCCCGCAATGGCAGAGGAGATGCCAGGAACGATCTCATATTGGACCCCCGCCGCGGCGAGCTCGGCGGCTTCCTCACCCCCACGCCCAAAGATCATAGGGTCTCCGCCTTTCAGACGCACGACGGTCTTACCTTCCTTTGCCAGTCGCACGATGAGCTCATTCGTCTCCTCTTGCTTTAGGATGTGGTTATCGGCGCGCTTGCCCGCATTAATCTTTTGGCAATGGTCTGGAACCCAGGAGAGGAGCTCTGGGTTAGCGAGGGCGTCATAGACCAGGACGTCGGCTTTCTCTAGGCATTCCTTAGCCTTAAGGGTGACAAGTCCAATGTCGCCAGGGCCGGCGCCAACGAGGTAACAAATTCCAGATTTCATATGATAGGGGGGAGAGGTTTTAGGTTTGAAGTGTTAGGTTTTAAGTTCCTTTGATTGCGGTCTGTTTTTTTGGGGACTTAGTGATACCTTGTTTGGTTAGTTGAGTTCGGGCTTGCCTCTGAAGTAGATCAGGGCAGCGGCGGGGCAGAGGATGGGGAGGAGCAGAAAGCCGATGACCCAGAGGATGAGCTCCTTGCCCTGACTGCGGCGTAGTGCCAGGCGCAGTGCCAGAACCATCATCACGATGGAGAGCAGCGGGATCAGCGCTAGGAGCAGCAGGGTAGGTCCTCCATCTAGGGCATACGTTTGTAGCTCCGAGGCGGCAGCGTATTCGATCTCTTCCATATGCGCTTAGGGGTTGCCAGATTTATCGATGGCGGGCTTGTTGCGAAAGTAGATGAGGGCCGCAATCGGGGCGATGAACGGCACGAAGAAGAGTCCTACGATCCATAGGATCAGTTCCGTGCCCTGCGCTTTCTTTAGGAGGGTGATGAGTGCTACGATGGAGAGGACGATCGAGCATAGTATTCCTAGAAATACGATGATGACGCCGAGCTCCATTGGTCCGATAGGTCCCATCATGACTTTATGGAGGTTACGAGAGCGACAGCCAGCTCTGCGGGGTTCGTATGCTGTGCGGTGGCGACCTGCGGGGTGCAGGTGTCCGGCGGCCAGTAGCGCGCCTCGGCGGTGATCGTCCCGTCTGTGGTCTGGCTAGCCATGATGGACACCGGGGTGTCACAGGTGGCTCCTAGCTCGTGCATAAAGGCACGCTCCGCCTCACACTCCAGGGCGGTTTGGGCACAGTTCAGCGGGGCGAGGGTGTCAGTGAGGGCCTCTAGGTTCTTACTCAGGCACTCGATGGCGACCACGCCTTGCCCACCGGGGGGGAGAAAGTCATCGGTGCTCAGACGGTGGAGATACAGGGGGGATCCCGTCTCTAGCTCCAGCACGTCGCCTACGGGGTAATCCAGGCGCATGAGTCCCGCGGCAGCGAGCATCGTGGCATCGATCTCTGGGTTCTCGGCAGTCTTCTTAAGCCGGGTGGGGACATTTCCACGGAACTCGATGATGTTGAGATCTGGGCGCAACGTCTTTAGCTGGCATTGGCGGCGGACGCCACCAGTAGCGACTGTGGCACCCTGTGGCAGCCCCATGATCCCGTCCGGATGCTTAGAAACGAGCACATCCTCCCTAGCTGCGCGGGGGAGAAAAGTAGGGAGCGAGAACCCCTCGTTCATCGTGCTGGGCATATCCTTAAGGCTATGCACCGCGATGTGGACTTCCTCCAGCTCCAGTGCCTCCTCTAGCTCCTTGATGAAGATACCACGCTGCACCTGTGCCTTCTCAGAGACCTTAGACAGCGCGGTCTTCCGGTCCTTATCACCGATCGTCTTCACGATCTGGATCTGCGTCTCTAGCTCTGGGTGAGCCTCCGTAAGTAACCGCTGCACTAAGTGCGCCTGATAGAGTGCCAGCGCACTGCCACGGGTACCAATAATGAGAGGGGATATCATAAGTCTACTAACGCTCTATCAGATTCCATGCCAGATCAACCCCTTATCAGAGAAAAATCACGATGAGGTCACGGGACTACTGGAGTTATTGTCCGTGTGGTGCCCCAATAACAGGCGGGTGTAGCGGATAATGGTTTACTAAGATATTACGGTGAAAGCTATCAGGGAGCTGCGCCCAGTCAAAGACCTGCGTCAGAATAGGGAGGGTCGAGTCATGAAGGGCATCACGAAAGCTAAAGAGATCCTCCTTGGTATGACTAACGCCGGCAGAGAGGAAAAGGCACGCCACCAACTGGAGACTAAACAGGGATCTGGTTTCTCGCAGAACCCTTGAATCTAAAGCTTCTAGGAAGCAACAAGCTGAACTTGAGCCTTTAGCCTGAGGGCTTCGTCAGTCCGGCAGGGTAGGATCCCGGCACTTTTTCCTGAACAACGCAGATATCGGGGGGAAGCAATTACGCCCCCTTTAAGCCCACTCACGAAGTGAGCACTTTATCCATCCACTGAGGTCTATCATAATGTGGCGAACTGATCTTTCAGGACACTAGATCTTATAGTCAGGAAGCCCGAGGGCATCTGGCGTGAGCTCTAGACCGTTGCTACGGGTCTCCAGCTCGGCATTAATCGCATCCAGAATGTCAAGCTCGGGGCGGAAGTCTGCGGCGTGGTAGGAACTACGGACTAGCGGACCACTGGCGACATGACGGAAGCCTTTCTCCAGCGCCACCTTCTTATGCTCCTCAAAGGTCTCTGGCGTGATGTATTCCACCACGGGGAGGTGCGCAGGAGTTGGGCGCAGGTATTGCCCTAGGGTGAGGACAGTCACCCCACTCTCTAGGAGGTCATCCATCGCGGCGTAAAGCTCCTCGGTGGTTTCTCCGAGACCTAGCATAATGCCGCTCTTCGTCGCGACGTTGCCGTTGACCATCTCCTTAGCCTTCTTGAGCACGGAGAGAGAGCGACGGTATTTGGCACGGCTCCGTACGAGCGGAGTGAGGCGCTCGACAGTCTCTAGGTTGTGGTTAAAGATATGCGGGCGCGCATCCATGACCATCTGCAGTGCCCAGTCGCGGTCATTAAAGTCAGGCACCAGGACCTCGATAATCATCTTAGGGTTCACCGCGCGCACCTGCTCAATCGTGCGCTGAAAGTGCTCGGCACCACCGTCCTTAAGGTCGTCACGGGCGACCGCGGTAATCACGACGTGGTTCAGCCCCATGCGCTTGGTCGCCTCCGCCACGCGGAGCGGCTCGTCATCCTCTAGGGCTTCTGGACGAGCCGTGTTAACCGCACAGAACCCACAGGCACGCGTGCAGTTCTCACCAGCGATCATAAAGGTAGCCGTGCCCTGCCCCCAGCATTCCCAGCGGTTAGGGCACTGCGCTTCTTCACAGACGGTCACGAGGTTGAGATCATCGATCATCCCCTTCGTATCCCAGAATACAGGATTATTCGGGAGTCGGACTTTAATCCAACCTGGTTTCTTCTCCTGGTGAAGGAGAGGGTCCATCTTCATTTTCGGTCCACAGCCTGCCATAGTTCAGTAGGCGTAAGGCAGGATATGAGAAAATTCAATAAGGAATTTCGCTTAAAAAGCCCGGGCTATTAAGTCCCAGGTTCTCCCCAGAGTAGGCGCGTGGTGAAGGGGATAGGATAAAGTAACGCAGGAATCGTGTCATAAACGAGTTGTAGGTTGCGAACAATAAGAAAGGGCGTTCGTGAATGCGGACGCCTGCCACTTCATATTACTGTAATGAACTACAACCTCACTCGCCTTTTACCGCTCAGCCTCGCCCTCCTCACAGTTACTGCCCATGCAGACCACCATGACGAGCCTAACTACGTGAGCCTTAAGCAAGCCCACGACGGAGGACTAGAGCAAGACCTCCGAATCCTAAACCAGTATGTTCCTCAGCCGGCAGAGACGGTGGAGTTCTACACGCAGGGACGGGCCGCGATCCTGAGCGATAAGCCAGAGCAAAATCTCGCCAAGGTCTGCGCAGATCACGGGCGCCTACTCGTCGGCACTCCGATGTTAGGGGATGTCCAGCCTACCAGCATTACGGTGCGCGTGCAGACCCCAGTAGCGGACCAGGTACAGGTCACCGCTATGGCAGGCACGCATACAGTCACTGCCCTCTCCGCGCCGGACAGTCTTTACCACTTCGTGTCGCTCACAGGACTCCAGCCAGGCACCTCCTATACATATCAGGTCACGGATGAGCAGGGAGGGCAGAACCTCGCCCCAGCCGCGTCCTTTACGACTCCTCCGGCAGCAGGAGCGCAGCAGAGCTTTAAGATCGCCGTGGGGGCAGATTTCCATAAGATCGGGCTCCATCGTCCAGACCTCTTAGAGCTGATCGTCCGGCGGGAGTCTCGCGCCCTCATGTTGCTAGGAGATCTCGCCGTTGATG
>CAYWAG010000039.1:0-9843 GCA_964455925.1 uncultured Verrucomicrobiales bacterium
CTCCTCGACCACATCAATAGGGTTGGACTCGTCTTTTATGAGCGGTAGTGGCGCGAAGCCATCCGGAGCGCGGAGGACTACCTCCGCCCGAGTAGGGTGCAGGGGCGAGTTTCCACCAAGATGTGGTGTAGCCGCTTAGCACTTTAATGGGGAGTCTCCGGTTTTGGTCTTTGGTGTGAGTGAGAGAGGAGAGTTTCGTCGTAGTGTGCCCTGTGCTTAGGAGGTGGGTTGGTCGACTGGTTTTCTCGGCGAGAAAACCCTGCCGCGAGAGAATATCAACGTCGAACTGTTAAGACATGTTAAATAAAATGGCGAAGGGGAAGAAAAAAGTTGAAAAAAAATGATTTTCCTCTTGAGGGGGGAGGTGTGCTGTGTATGTTAAGCGTCCCAAATCTCCTAAGGGCGTATATTAAAAGCGCCAGAAAGTTACCTATCGGTTGAGTCTCCCGGATAATAAGATCTCTCTTGTGCGAAGTCACTTGGGGGTTTTTAGCCCCTAGACGCTCCGTCGGTAACTTTGAGAAAACCTTCACATAAGAATAAAACATGCCGACTATTAACCAACTCGTCCGTAAGGGACGCAAAAAGATTGTCAAGAAGACGAAGTCACCAGCGATGACGAACTGTCCTCAGCGTCGTGGTGTCTGCCTCCAGGTTTACACACGTACCCCTAAGAAGCCGAACTCCGCTCTCCGTAAGGTGGCTAAGGTTCGTCTTACCAATGGGTTTGAAGTGATCGCCTACATCGGCGGTGAGGGGCACAACCTGCAGGAGCACTCCATCGTGCTTGTGCGTGGTGGACGGGTAAAAGACCTTCCAGGTGTGCGTTACCACATCGTTCGTGGTGCTCTTGATACTCTCGGAGTCGAAGGTCGTAAGCAGAGCCGCTCCAAGTATGGTGCTAAGAAGCCTAAGAGCTAGGTCTTAGGTCCGCATTATTTTACACTTTAAAGCAGAACATATTATGTCTCGTAAAAGCAAAGTCAGAAAAAAGGTAGAGCACCGCGATCCTAAGTTCGATAGCCCGCTCGTAGGTAAGCTGATCAACAAGATCATGCTCAGTGGTAAGAAGGCGCTTGCCGAGCGTATCGTTTACGCTGCCATTGATAAGGCGAACGAAGGGACCGACACGATCGATCCTCTTGAGATCCTTACCCGTGCGATCGAAAACGCTAAGCCACGCGTAGAGGTGAAGTCTCGCCGTGTTGGTGGTGCTACATACCAAGTGCCTCTTGAGGTAGATCCAGCTCGTTCTGAGTCCCTCTCCATGCGTTGGATCGTAGGATACGCTCGTTCTAAGAAGGGCGTTCCTATGCACGTAGCTCTCGCGAACGAGATCAAGGATGCTGCCAGCAACTCTGGTGCATCTGTCCGTAAGCGTGACGACGTTCACAAGATGGCACAGGCGAACCGTGCCTTCGCTCACTTCCGTTTCTGATCCCTCTGATCACACGTAATTAATAGTCGTAGATAGATCCACTCCTAACCTCGTCCTCCTATGTCAGATACTCGCAACAATGCTAATCGTCCATTCCCGCTCGAAAGAACGCGGAATATCGGTATTGCTGCGCACATTGATGCCGGGAAGACGACGCTTACGGAGCGGATCTTATTCTATACCGGTATGATTCACCGCATCGGTGAAGTGCATGACGGCGCTACCACTACTGACCATATGGAGCAGGAGCGGGAGCGCGGCATCACCATTACCTCGGCGGCTGTCACGTGTAACTGGAAGCAGCTCCCACAGCAGGGAGTTACTAAACTCTATGACGGGCAAGACGTCCGCATTAATATCATCGATACTCCTGGGCATGTGGACTTTACTGCCGAGGTGGAGCGCTCGCTCCGCGTTCTAGATGGTGCCATCGTAGTCTTTTGTGGTGTGGCAGGTGTGCAACCACAATCCGAGACCGTATGGCGTCAGGCAACGAAGTATAATGTCCCTCGCATCATCTTCGTGAATAAAATGGATCGCGTTGGCGCGAACTTCGAGGACGTCGTCGCTGATGTGACGAACAAGCTCCGCACGACTCCAGTGCCGATCCTCATCCCGATTGGTGCCGAGGAAGACCTCGTTGGTCAGATCGACGTCATCAATGAGAAGGCGATCATCTACTCTGATAACGATCTACAGGGTTCCACCTACGAGATTCAAGAGCTCTCTGAGGAGCAAGCTGTCGTCTGTGCCGAGGCGCGTGAGACTGTTATCTCTCTCCTCGCAGACAATGACGAGGAGATCGGCGAGAAGTTCCTGATGGAAGAGGAGATCACCGCTACGGACCTGAAGCAGGCTCTCCGTCGTGCGACAATCTCTAACACGCTCGTCCCAATGGCGGGCGGATCCGCCTTTAAGAACAAGGGCGTGCAGGCTGTGCTTGACGCTGTTCTGGACTATCTTCCTGGGCCGCTCGATATTCCAGCGGCTGAAGGGCAAGACCCTAAAAATGAGGACAAGGTCGTCATCGCAGAGACGGATGATAGTAAGCAGCACTGCTCCCTCGTCTTTAAGCTCTGGAATGATAAGTTCGTCGGGAAGCTCGTCTTCTTCCGTGTTTACTCCGGGAATGTCTCTAAGGGCGACATGGTGCTGAACCCTCGCACAGGGAAGAAGGAGCGCATTGGCCGCCTGATCCAGGTGCAAGCGGACGACCAAAAGGACATCGATACCTGCTATGCAGGAGACATCGCAGCTATCGCTGGCCTAAAGCAAGTCACCACGGGGGACACCCTCAGTGATCCTAAGTTTAACATCATGCTAGAGCCACCGGTCTTCCCAGAGCCGGTGATCTCCATCGCGGTAGAGCCTAAGACAAAGGCGGACCAAGACAAGATGGCACTGGGCCTAGAGCGTCTCTCTGACGAAGACCCGACCTTCATCGTTAGCACGGATGCAGAGACGGGTCAGACCATCATCGCGGGCATGGGTGAGCTCCACCTAGAGGTGATCGTTGATCGTCTTAGCCGCGAGTTTAAGGTCGTAGCGAACACCGGTAAGCCACAGATCGCCTATCGTGAGTCTATCCAGGCTGACGGGCAGGCAGAGGGCACCTTTGACCGCCAGACCCCGAATGGGCGCAGCTTCGCCCAAGTTTCCCTCACTGTTACCCCGAACGAAAAGGGTGCAGGAAACGAGGTCATCAATGCCGTTACGGGCGGCTCAATCCCGAAAGAATTTATCCCGCACGTCCTTGGGGGCGTGGAGGATTCCCTCACCAATGGAGTGGTGGCAGGGTTCCCGGTTGTCGATACTAAGGTTACCATCACTGGTGGCACCTTTGACGAGCAGGACTCTGACGATAACGCGTTTAAGGTCGCTGCGATCTTCGCGATGAAAGAGGCGCTCACCGCTGCCTCCCCTACGATCCTAGAGCCGATCATGGACGTAGAGGTCTCCACTCCAGAGGAAAACCAGGGCGACATCATGAGTGATCTCAACCGTCGTCGTGGCCAGATTGGCAATATGGAAACCAAAGCAGGATTCTGCACGCTTTCCGCAAAAGTGCCGCTCGCGGAGATGTTCGGTTACATGACTGACCTCCGCACCGTCTCCTCTGGGCGGGCCTCCTTTACGATGGAGCCCACCTTGTTTGAGGCTACCCCTCCTGCTGTTGGACGCAGCATCATGGAGTCTATGGGACTCATCATCCCTAGCCCCGCTGCCTCCTAAGCCACCCCTCATAATAACTTAAAAGATAACACTTATCTCACAACTCTAGATCATCCACCATGAACAACCAAAAAATCAGAATCCGACTTCGTGCATACGATTACAAGGCGATCGATAAATCTGCAGAAGAGATTGTCGAAACAGCTAAGCGTACCGGCGCCCGTGTTGCAGGTCCAGTTCCTCTTCCTACTCGCATCGAGAAGTTCAGTGTGAACAAGGCAGTAAACGTTAACAAGAAGTCTGCTGAGCAGTTTGAGATCCGTACGCACAAGCGTCTTCTCGACATCGTTAACCCTACTTCCCGCACTGTAGATGAGCTCAAGAAGCTCAACCTCCCTGCTGGTGTAGACATCACGATCAAGATCTGATTTCCGCCCTCCACGTATAACTAATATTTAACTTTCCTAACTACAATGTCACTCGGTCTTATAGGTAAAAAAATCGGCATGACTCGCATCTTTGATGAGGAGTCCGGCAAGTCCATCCCCGTCAGCGTCATCGACGTCGCTGATAACCAGTTCATCCAGGTCAAGAAGCAAGACACAGACGGCTACAGCGCTGTCCAGGTGGGTTACGGCGACCAAAAGGAGCAACGTCTCACAAAGCCAGAAGCAGGTCACCTGAAGAAGCACGGAGCTACCCCTAAGCGTTACATCAAGGAGTTCCGCTTTGACAGCGACGCAGACCTCCCGAACACAGAAGAGCCACACCCAGGCGCAGCCCTCTTTGAGGAAGGTCAATGGGTAGACGCCCTTGGTGTTACTAAGGGTAAAGGCTTCCAAGGTGTTGTCCGTCGTTACAACTTCAACGGTCAGCCTGACGGTCACGGTCACATGATGCACCGTAGAACAGGTGCGATTGGTGCTGGTTCCTGGCCTGCACGGGTCTGGAAAGGCCAGAAGATGCCAGGTCGTCACGGTGTTTACAACCGTACTGTCCAGAACCTTAAGATCGTTAAGGTTCGCCCAGAGGATAACGTCATCCTCGTCTCCGGTGCTGTTCCTGGTCACAATGGCCAATACGTCACCATCCGCCCTGCACTTAAGAAAACCGCTAAATAATTACTCTCATGTCAGCAAAAGCTTTTACCAGCACAGAAGCCGCATCCGCTAACATCACCATCATTGAAGAAGGTGATAAGGGGAACCAAGCGATCCACGACCTTATCGTAGCATACCAGGCGAACCGTCGCACAGGGTCTGCTAACACCAAGACCCGTGGTGAAGTCAGCGGAACGAAGAAGAAAATGTACCGCCAAAAAGGAACTGGTAACGCCCGTCACGGTGCTAAAACTGCTCCGATCTTTGTCGGTGGTGGTGTCGTCTTCGGACCAAAGCCACGTGACTACTCTAAGAAGGTCAACAAGAAGACCCGTAAGCTCGCTCTCCAGCGTGCCCTCGGTGCTCGGGTAGCAGAAGGCGCAGTCCTCTCCGCTCCATCCTTCGCGGTAGCAGACGGCAAGACTAAGTCCTTCGTGAACGAAGTCGCCGCCCTTACCTCTGCGCCACGTGTTCTCATCATTGCTCAATCCTATGATGAGAAGACCTACCAAGCTGGTCGTAACGTCCAGTGGGCACTCCTCCAGACCGCAGCAGAAGTCAACGTCGAGCAGATCCTTCACTATGATAAGATCGTTCTCGTCGAGGACTCCTTTGACACCCTCGCACAACGTAGTGCTTCCTAATCCACCTGAACCTAGAATAAGAATATGAGCACGATTAATCTTTATAACACCATCGATACGATTCTCCTCACTGAGAAGGGTGCCCTCCTCCAAGAGCTGAACAACGACTACGTCTTCAAGGTTCACAAGAAGGCCAACAAGCGCCAGATTAAGGAATCCATCGAGAAAGTGTTCGACGTCAAAGTCGAGAATGTCCGTACCATGAACTGTCTTGGTAAGAAGAAGCGTAAGCGCAGAGCAGATGCTGGGCGCACCGCGCACTGGAAGAAGGCCTACGTTCGCCTCGTAGAGGGTGACACGATCGACCTCGTATAATTCCCTATCATTATTGATAACACCTAACTTTCCCACTCTATTATGCCATTAAAAAGCTTTAGACCTATCACTCCATCTAACCGTTATAAGATGCTCCCTACCTTTGAGGAGATCACAACGGACAAGCCGGAGAAGAGCCTTACCCGTCCCCTTAAGAAATCTGGTGGACGTAACAACACAGGCCGCATTACCTGTCGTCACATCGGTGGTGGCCACAAGCGTAAATACCGTATCATCGACTTTAAGCGTAACAAGCGCGACATCGATGCAGAAGTCCTCACCATTGAGTATGATCCAAACCGTACCTGCCGTATCGCCCTCGTGCAATACACAGACGGTGAGAAAGCATACATCCTAGCCCCTGCTGGCCTCCAGGTCGGAACCACCATCTCTGCTGGTGAGTCCGTAGCGCCAAAGCCAGGTAACGCGATGCCTCTTAAGAGCGTCCCTCTCGGCTCCTCCATCCACAACATCGAGCTTAAGCCAGGAAACGGCGGTAAGGTCGCCCGTGCTGCTGGTCAGGAAGCGATCCTCAGTAACCGTGAAGGTGGATACGCCCTCATTAAGATGCCATCTGGTGAGATCCGTAAGTTCCACGAGAACTGCTACTGCACCATTGGTGTTGTTGGTAACCGTGACCACATGAACGAGGTTTCTGCTAAGGCAGGTCGTACTCGTTGGCAGGGCGTGCGTCCTACCGTTCGTGGTATGTGTATGAACCCGGTTGATCACCCGAATGGTGGTGGTGAAGGTAAGTCTAAGTCCGGTGGTGGTCGTCAGCACCTGAAGTCCCCATGGGGTCACACAAAAGGGCAGAAGACACGTCAGAAGCGTAAGCCATCTGATGCCTTCATCGTACAACGTCGCAAAACCAAGAACGCGTAAGGGTTGTTAATCTGAAATTTTAAAATCTCAAATCTGAATCTATATTATGCCACGTTCACTTAAAAAAGGACCATTCATTGACTTCAAGCTTCTCGATAAGATTGATGCAGCGAACGAGTCTGGTAACAAGAAGCCTATCAAGACCTGGAGCCGTCGCTCTATGATCACTCCTGAGTTCGTCGGGCTCAACTTCGACGTTCACACTGGTCGTAAGTTCGAGACTGTTTTCGTTACTGAAAACATGGTTGGTCACAAGCTTGGTGAGTTCGCTCCTACCAAGACCTTCAAGCAACACGGCGGTATCGGTAAGAAGTAACCTTCTTACTTACCTAAATTAGAGATGAAAGCAGCCCCTACATTCACATCCCCCTCTGCGCGCTCCCTCGGGAGTGCCGTAGGCGGCGTGGTGTTGGGGCTGCTCTCCCTCTCTTTTGCAGACCCGTCCGGCTCAGGCCAGCGTTCTTATAAGGCTCTCGTCTTAGAGAACCAGCAGCTTAAGCAAAGTCTCGTCCAGTCTAATCATCGCGAGGACCAGCTCGCCACCCAGCTTGCGGATATCCACAAGCGGCTTGGCGCCCTCGGTAAGTCCGTCCTCTCTGAGGATAAGGATGACCGCATCCTTACGGCACTCTCTGAGATCGAGTATCTTAACCAGCGCCTCAGTGCTCTAGAGACCTCGACCATCGCCCTGATTGATAACTATCGTGACTTCGCCTCCAGTGCACTTGTCTCCAACCCTGATACTCGCAACAGACTAGAAGCTAGTATCCGTCAGGTAGAGACTGACCTCGGATACCGTCATCAGCCAGAGCGCAACGTTCTGACTGGGACACTCCAGCAAGCCAAGATCGTCAGCGTTGATCAAGAGAGCGGCCTCGTCGTTCTCAATGTCGGTCACGCTAAGGATGCACGCGTCGGGATGCGCTTCGCTCTTAAGCGCGGCTCGCTCGACCTAGCAACCGGAATCATCGCTGAGGTTCGCCCTTCAGTATCAGGCCTGCTCGTGGAGAAAGTTCACGACTCTAAGCTCACTATCCAAGCCGGTGACTCTGCAAAGGTCATCCTCAACTAATTTAAAAAAACACACACCTAAACTCCTATAACTATGGAAATCAAATCCACAACACGCTACGCGCGCTTCTCTCCTAAGAAAGGCAGAGACGTCGCACGGGAAATCGTTGGGCTTCCAGTATCTGAAGCGATCGACACGCTTACCTATACTCCTAAGAAAGCAGCCTTCCTCCTGAACAAGACCCTCAAGACCGCAGTAGCGGACGCGGAGAACAACTTCGACCTTGATGCAGAAAGCCTCATCGTTAAGGAAGCTACCGTCACCGCAGGCCCAGCCTTCCGTCGCTTTAAGCCACGTGCTAAGGGATCTGCCTCTGCTATTAAGAAGCGCACCTCACACATCACTGTAGTCGTAGAGCAAGGCGGCGTAGAAGCACCTAAGAAGCGTGCTCCTAAGTCTGCTACTACCAACACTGCAGCACCAGCTCCAGCAGTTGAGTTCGAGGCTACAGAAGACACCGCAGCAGCTGCTACTCCAGTAGTAGATGAGAAGCTCGGCACCATCTACAAGTCCGCACCTAGCGAAGTAGACGACCTTAAGAAAATCTCTGGCGTTGGCCCAGTCCTTGAGACTAAGCTTAACGACTTCGGGATCTACAAGTTCGAGCAGATCGAGAACTGGACCGCAGAGCAGATCAGCGAGTTTGATGACCTCCTCTCCTTCAAGGGCCGCATCGACCGTGACGACTGGATCACCCAGGCTAAGACTCTTAAAGAAGAGAAATACGGTAACTAATAATTCTAATCACTCTATACTATGGGACAAAAAGTAAATCCAATCGGCGTTCGCCTTATCGTCAACAAGGACTGGCGCTCCAAGTGGTATGCTACCGGTAAAGACTACACCGCTAAGCTCCACGAAGACCTTAAAATCCGTAAGTGGCTCAAAGGTCGCCTCCAATCCGGTGCTATCTCTAAGATCAACATCGAGCGTGCATGGAACAGCGTGCGCGTTACCATCCACACCTCCCGTCCAGGTCTCGTCATCGGACGTAAGGGTGCAGAGATCGAGAGCATCACAAAGTCGATCTCCAAGCTCTGTAAGGGCTCACAAGTTAAGATCGACATCGTCGAGATCCGTAAGCCAGAGCTAGACGCACAGCTCACAGCAGAGAACATCTGTGCTCAGCTTGAGCGTCGTATCTCCTTCCGTCGTGCCATGAAGCGCTCTATCCAGACCGCTATGGACTTCGGTGCAGATGGTATCCGCGTTCGTTGTGGTGGCCGTCTCGGTGGTGCAGACATCGCGCGTGCAGAGTGGCACCGTGAGGGCAAAGTCCCTCTCCAGTCCCTCCGTGTTCCGATCGACTACGGCTTCGCAGAGGCGAACACCGTTTACGGCATCATTGGCGTAAAGGTCTGGATCAACAAGAAGCCAGAACTCGCCTACGGTGGTGGCGGACGCCCAGACCGTGGCGGACGTAATGACCGTCGTGGTGGCCGTCGTAATGACCGCAACGATCGTGGAGGCCGTGGCGACCGTCGTCCTCGCCGTGATGCGAGACCTGCTGGCGACAAGCCTGCCGGTGATAAGCCAGCAGCTGCTCCAGCCTCAGATGCCCCAAGCGCATAACTCCCAACCCTCTTACCTCTAACTTAGAATAATCTCATGCCTTTATTACCAAAAAGAACTAAGTTCCGTAAGTTCCACCGCGGCAACCGTGGCGGAAACGCACAGCGCGGGACTAACGTAAGCTTCGGTGACTTCGGCCTCCAGTCCCTCGGACGTGGCTGGATGACTAACCGTCAGATCGAAGCCTGTCGTGTCCAGATTAACCGTTACCTCAAGCGTAAGGGTAAAGTCTGGATCCGTATCTTCCCACACCGTTCCACCACCGCCCGTCCACCAGAAACCCGTATGGGTAAAGGTAAGGGTCCAGTAGATACCTGGGTAGCAGTCATCCGTCCTGGAACTGTCCTCTTCGAGATCGCTGGTGTCCCTGAGTCCGCTGCACGTGAGGCTCTCCGTCTCGCCTCTAACAAGCTCGGCTTCCGCACTCGTTTCATCGAGCGTAACCGTCTGAAGTAACCCGTAGTAGTCACTGAATACTACTCCAACCCTTACATCTATCACCATGCCACAACTTAAAGCAAAAGACATCCGTGAACTCAGCCTAGACGAGCTCAAGCGTAAGCTTAACGAACTCCGTCACGAGTCTCTGAACCTTAGACTCCAGCAATCCACGGGTCAGCTTGAAAACAGCGCCCGCATGAAAAC
>CAYWAG010000040.1:0-9842 GCA_964455925.1 uncultured Verrucomicrobiales bacterium
GGTTCAAAATCAACTGTGGAGTTAAGGTTGGTGACGGCGAGACGCCGTCACTCCCTTGTCCCTACAAAAAACCCTGCTCGTGGTGACGAGCAGGGTGTGAGTGGTGGTGAGTCATTGGGTATAGACTCTTGTCTCCGTGAGCTTAGTTAAGCGGGAACGTGTTGGTGAGGTATCCGATAACGGCAACTCCAACGGAGAGAAGGAAGACGATGATAGCTAGTGGCATAAGATCTTAGAAGGTAAGGGGGTGATTAGATAGTGGGTATCAATGTTAGCGTGACTTACTCATACCATGCCATGTAGCCCATGATGTGTGCACCGAGACATACGGAGGCGAATAAGAGTGCTACGGCTGCGATTGGCCATCCTTTGTTCGGGTTGGTTGCCTCTTCATCCTCATATGCCTTGCTGACGATGGTGGGGCCTCCTACGGAGGTCGGGCCACCAGCGATGGGCGCGGATGGAGTAGGTGCTCCACCAAGAGGAGCCGAAGGCTTTGGTCCGCCGCCGAGAGCAGGGGCACCGCCTAGTGCAGGAGCACCGCCGAGAGCTGGCGCTGAGGGCGTGGGAGCACCTCCAACTGGAGCAGGTGCAGAAGGCTTTGGTGCACTTAGTGCTGGAGCACCACCAATTGGAGCAGGTGCAGAGGGCTTTGGTGCGCTCAGTGCTGGAGCGGGGGCACCGCCAGTAGGCGCAGAGGGCTTAGGCGCGCTGAGAGCCGGGGCAGGAGCACCGCCAGCTGGTGCTGGAGCGGAGGGCTTTGGTGCACTTGGTGCTGGGGCAGGTGCGCCACCAGGAGCGCTTGGGAGGCTGGGTGCCTTAGGCGCATTGAGAGGTTGGGTCTTAAGAGCAGCTGGGGCACTAGCCGTTGGTGTAGCGAGCGGTGCCTTTGGTGCGTTCAGAGGCTGGGTCTTAAGGGCTGCAGGAGCAGAGGCGGTAGGAGCCTTAAGGGTAGGGGCGGCGAGTGGCTTCTTCTCCGCGGCAGGGGCGAGAGGCACCGTGCCTGGCTGCAGAGCACCAGACTTCTTAGGCTCAGCTTGGGAGAGGGGAACCGTCTTAACTGCTGGTGGCTTAGCCACAGGAGGCGCCGCCGATGGAATAGGAGGGGCACCAGCAGGAAGTGGAGGAGCGGCGAGAGGCGCGGTAGGAGGGACTGCGGCCTGAGGGAGCGGTGCCGTTGCAGATGGTCGGATAGAACTGGTAGGAAGCGGTGGGGGGGTGACTGCACCCGCGGCAGGCTTCTTTAGTGGGTCAGCCTTCACGGCGACACGTACGGTTTCTTTCTTAAGCGGGATGGAACTCGTCTTTTTGAGCGGAACAGTTTTGGGGCCGTTGGAATGAGGGTCTGCCATGGTGTGTGCGGTTGAATTGTTGCGTCTATCGTGCCGAAATTGTAACTAATTTTATCTAAATCACGAATACCTAGATTTCATTAGTGGTGGTTATGTTATTATAACACAACAAAACAGGACATTGTCAATAGGTATTCTTTCAAGGATGGTGATTTTATCTTCCTTGGTTGACCTCCTGCAGGGTGGGGCGGGGTCAGATTTGGTAGTGGAGACCGCATTCGTATTTGGCACCATTGAAGCGGGTTTCCTCTGCGGTCATGCCCTCTTCTATGGGGCGGGTGGAGTGCCAGTCTCCCATTGTGACATACCCTTTATCTGCGAGGGGATGTGTGGGGAGGTCATGCTGGCGGATGAAGTGCTCTACCTGGGCATCAGCCCAATCTAGGATGGGGTATGCCTTTAGCTTGTCGCCCTGGAGCTCGAGGAACTCACGGTTGGCGCGGGTGCGGGATTGGCTTCGGCGGAGACCGCTGAGCCAGACTTGCGCCTTATGCTCAGTGAGGGCGCGGTTCATGGGTTCGACCTTGTTGAGCTGGGCGTAGCGCTCTAGGCCCTCGCTGCCCTGCTCCCAGAGCTTGCCCCAGCGGGCTTCCTGCTGGGCGGCGGAGTGGAGCGCGGAGTAATGCTGCAAGTTTACCTGGAGGGTATCGCTGATGGTATCAATATAGCGGTATGTCTCCGGAAAGTTATACCCCGTGTCGACGAAGATCACTGGCATATCAGGACAGTGATCCGAGATGAGCTTAAGCATGACGACGGCCTGTAGACCAAAGCTCGTGGATGCCACGGCTTGGATACCAAACTGCTCCCATAACATCGCCATTCGCTGACCTGCGGTGAGGTCTTTGAACTGGGCGTTAAGGGCGACGAGGTCGAGCTGATCAGATGGAGGAGTCATAGGAATAAGAGGGTAGACAGCGGGGGGGAAAAGAAGCCCTCCCCTGCGCCCTCTCCAGTAAAGAGAGGAGCGCCGTGAAGGGCCTGATAAGAGGAATCGAGAGTGAACTCCGCGTGCTTACGCGAGTGCCTCGTCCTTAATGTTCTGGTGGAAGTCGGGACCGTTAATGGTGGCGATCACATATCCGGCACGGATCACGAAGTCGCCAAAGCGCTCGTGCTCCTCGCGGTTCTTAGCGTAGTCCTGAATGACGGGGGTCAGAAGCTCGACGAGCTTATCCTCAGGCCACGCCTCACGGTAGAGCTTGCTCAGGCGATCCCCGGCAAACCCACCACCAAGGTAGACATTATACTTTCCGGGGGCGCGCCCCACGAAGCCAATCTCGGCGAGGAACGGACGGCCGCAGCCGTTCGGGCACCCCGTCATACGGATGACGATGTCATCGTGACGGATTCCGGACTCCTCTAGGACTTCCTCTAGCTCTGTGATCACAGTCGGGAGGTAACGCTCTGCCTCGGTAAGGGCGAGGGCACAGGTGGGGAGTGCCACACAGGCGATGGAGCTACGGCGGAGACCAGACTCCAGCCCTGCTTGGTCCAGCTTATAGAACTTAATGAGACGCTCGACCTCGGCTTGGGCCCAGGCGGAGACATTGGCAATGATAAGGTTCTGGTTCGCGGTCAGGCGGAAGTCTCCATCGTGGACCTTAGCGATCTCGCGGAGGGCGGTCATGAGCTTATAGTTCGGGGTATCCACTACGCGTCCACCTTGGACGAAGAGGGTGAAGTGGCTACGGCCATCAGCACCATAAACCCAGCCAAAGCGGTCACCGTTGGTCTCAAAGGCGTAGTCCCGCGCAGGCTCCAGGTCATACCCGAGGTATTCGTTCACCTTCCCTAGGAACCACTCCGCGCTGCGGTCATTAATAGTGTATTTGAGACGAGCGTGCTTACGCTCCACACGGTTACCGAAGTCACGCTGCACGAGGACGACCTTCTCTGCGACATCTACTGCTTGCTCTGGAGTACAGAACCCGATGATGTCTGCGATCCGAGGGAAGGTATCATCCGCGCCGTGCGTCATCCCCATACCGCCACCTACTGCGACGTTGTAGCCTACGATCTTACCGTCCTCGACGATCGCGATAAAGGAGAGGTCGTTAGCGTGGATGTCAACATCGTTCGATGGGGGGACAGCGATCGCGATCTTAAACTTACGCGGGAGGTAGGTCTTACCGTAGATTGGCTCCTGCTCCTCCTCAGAGCTCTCGACCTTCTCACCGTCCAGCCAAATCTCGTGGTATGCCTTCGTCGCAGGCGTGAGGTGGTCAGAGATGTCTTGGGAGAGCTTGAGCACGTCCGCGTGAACCTTAGACTGGAACGGGTTCGGGTTACACATGACGTTACGGTTCACATCACCACAGGCGGCGATGGTGTCCATCGCAGTGTCGTTGATCTCCTTGATTGTCTGCTTCAGGTTCGTCTTAATGATTCCGTGGAACTGGAATGCCTGACGAGTGGTGAGCTTGATCGTACCGTTAGCGTATTCATGCGCCATGCGGTCGGTCTCTAGCCATTGCTTAGGCGTGGCGACCCCACCCGGAACACGGATGCGGATCATAAAGGAGTATGCCTTCTCAAGCTTCTTACCGCGGCGCTCTGCGCGGATGTCACGGTCGTCCTGCTGGTAGGATCCGTGGAACTTGATGAGCTGGAGGTCATCAGTGGCGAGCTGGCCAGTAGAGAGGTCAGCGAGACCCTCCGCGATGGTTCCACGGAGGTAGTTAGAGCGCACCTTGATGCCCTCGTTAGCGTGGAGTTTTTTCGGTTCTTCAGACATTGTATCTTTTTAAAAAAGTTATAGAGTTAGGGAATAGGAGGCGGAGGGGATTAGTAGACGTCACGTTGGTAACGCTTATCTTTCTTTAGGTTCTCAAAGTAGGCGATGGCATCAGCCTCAGATTTGCCACCATGCTCCTGGGCGATCTTAATGAGCGTGTCGTGGACATCGCCTGCCATGCGCTCAGCGTCACCACAGACGTAGAAGTAGGCACCCTTGTTCTCGATCCAGTCCCAGAGCTCTGCGCCCTTCTCAGCCATGCGGTTCTGCACATAGACCTTCTGAGGTTGGTCACGGGAGAAGGCGACGTCTAACTTTGTGAGGTCTCCGTTAGCGAGGTGGTCTTGCCACTCCAGCTGGTAGAGGAAGTCATAACTATAGCGCTGATCGCCAAAGAAGAGCCAGCTCTCCCCCTCTGCACCCACCTCTGCACGTTCCTCCACAAAGGCGCGGAACGGAGCGATGCCGGTGCCTGGACCGACCATAATGATCGGGGAGGCGCTGTCAGCAGGGAGACGGAAGTTCTTATTAGAGTGGACGTAAACGTTCACCTTCTCACCCGTAGTCGCCTCATCCGCGATGTAGGTAGAGGCTACGCCCTTACGCTCCTTACCAAAGGTCTCGTAACGGACTGCACCAACAGTGAGGTGCACCTCATCAGGGTGCGCCTTAGGGCTGCTGGCGATAGAATAGAGACGGGCAGGAAGCTTACGCAGAATGCTCACGAGCTCCTGGGCAGATCCAGAGAACGGCTCCACGGCGAAGAGATCCGCGATCTCACGCCCATTGATAAACTGCTTAAAGTCCTCCTTGCGATCCTCTGAGAGGAGATCCCCCAGGACCTTAGAGCCAGTAAGCTCTTGGTAAGACTGCACGACCTTGCGAGACAGCGCGGTAATGTCGAGGTGCTTCTTAAGGGCATCCAACAGCGTGACTTCACCCACCTTCTTTACATCCACAGTGGCAGCCGCATCTAGCTTAGATGCCGCTAGGAAGTCCGCGACCACGTCATCGGCATTCTCTGGCACGAGGCCCAGCGCATCACCGACCTCATAGGACAGGCCAGATCCCTCTAGCGACAGCTCCAGGTGCACGGTCTCCTTAGCAGAGCCAGTACCGTTAAGGTTCACATTAGCGAGCACCTCGGCAGGGAATGGGTTCTTCTTATCATAGGCTGACGCAGCCGGGGCAGCGTAGGCAAACCCAGCATCAGCGGTGGCGGCAGCGGCGGCAGGAGCAGCCGCGGGCTTTAGCTCGTCGAGCTTAGCGAGCACTGCGCTAGACCAGGAGTCATAGTTATCGTCAAAGTCCACGTCACAGTCCTCACGATCCACAATACGCGTCGCGCCGAGGGCTTCTAGGCGCGCATCAATGTCCTTACCAGTCTGACAGAACTGCTCGTATGAGGTATCACCCAGCGCAAGGACGGAGAAGTTTGCCCCACTGAGGTCTACGTCTTCTTTCATAAAGCCCTCATAGAACGCGGTTGCGGACTCTGGCGGCTCACCGTCACCCCAGGTGCTCACTAGCGTGATGATGTTCTCATGCTTCTTAAGGTCTGCAGGGGAGAGGTCACTCATGTTCTTAAGGGTCGGCTTATGCCCCTTCTTCTTAGCGGTCTTAGCGAACTTATCCGCTAGCCCCTCGGCGTTGCCAGACTCTGTTCCGTAGAGCACGAGCAGCTTCAGAGGCTCTACCTCGGCAGCGGCAGGGATCTGAGCCGCACCAGCACCAGTAGCGAGCGCAGCACCAGCCGCGAGCATTTCTTGTGATGGACGCCCTGTAGGGAGTAAGCCATCTGCGCTCTCAGGGAGGAAGGAGCTCGCACGGCCAGATAGATAGCCGCTCAGCCATACAAGTTGCTCAGGGCGAAGGCTCTGCAGGCCTTTTTGCAGAAATTCTCTCTGCTGGGGATCTAGAGGGTTAAGGTCAGGAAACATAGTCAGTTGTTCGAGTTATAGAAGGAAGTATCGACCAAATCTAGCGCTGGTCGAGCACTTTTTTTCACCTGTCTCACTTTAATCCTTAGTTAGTTGATCAAGATTAACAGGATTAAACCATATGAAGCCCGCGCAAAAAACGCAAGCTTTTTTTAGCACAGGGGGGGCGCTTACTTCCGGGCGAGGCAGACCACTAGGATGCGCTGCGCGCCGGCCTTTCGTAACTGCTGGGCGCAGGCATTGACCGTGGCACCGGTCGTAAAGACATCATCCACTAGGATAATGTTACGCGATGGTAGCTCTACGTGCGGATAGAGCGGCGTGAAGGCACCTCGGACATTGCGTGCTCGCTCCCGTTTCCCTAATCGTGCCTGATGAGGGGTGCGGATGGTTCTCTGTAAGAGTGGTTCATAGGGGATCGTCGTGCGGTGGCTGAGGGCCTGCGACAGCAGGCGGGCTTGATTAAAGTAGCGCCACCGCTCCCGCGAATGGTGGAGAGGCACATCAGTGATCACCCACTCCTCAGGGACTAAGCCCGATATACGCTGGTCGGATAGCACCTGCGACAGCAGCTCGCCTAGTAGATCCGTGAGGTAGAGCGAGCGCTTATATTTAAAGGAGTGCACCAGCGTCCTCAAGCTCTCGTTTAGCTCATAAGCCGTGATCACGGACTCAAAGGCAAAGTCTTGGTCCCGGCAATGCGCACAGCGTGGCACATTCTCCCCTACCCCTTCCAGCCGCTCGGAGCAGCGCAGACAGAAGGGCGGCTCTAATACCTGCAATGCCTGGTCTTGGCAGGTCGCACAAATACCACGCGTCGTGGCACCATGACACAGCTCGCACCACGTCGGAAAGATTAACCGCCTGAGCGAAGCCAGCACCTCCACCCTCACTGAGCCTTCTGTTCCTGCACCCGGTCTAACTGCGCCTCTACGATCTTAGCCGCATCATAACGCTCCATCAGCAACAAGAGCTTGTTAAGCTGCACAAGGGTGGGCAGAGCGTTTGGCAGGAGACGGTAAGAGGTCTCTAGGTAGTCGAGCGCCTTATCATATTGCTCCAGCCCCATGTGAACCTGTGCCAGCTGATTATACCCCGGCGTGATCCAGAACGGAGGCGTAAACCCATGGTAATACAACTGCTTACTATAGCTCGACTCCATCTTACTGAGCAACGAGATAGATGTCTCCGCATTGACCTCCCCCTTAGCGATCAGCAGACGAGCGTCCAGATCCATCACTAACATGCGCAGACAGTTCTGCGCGCGGTCAAAGTAGCGCTTCGTGTTTGCCAGTGCCAGCTCCTCATGGCGTAGCACCATGTCCTGCGCGGTAAACACCAGGCGCTGGAGATCTGTAGGAGCCTCTAGGAGCTTCTCTTGTTCGATCCGCTTGCACCCCTCCGCATAATGTAAGAGCGCCGCGCACAGCATATGCGAGGCGTTCTGCTGCTTCTCAGGAGTGTTATCAAGGTATGCCTGGAGCGCGGTCATCTCCTGCTGGATTAAGGCTGCATCGTCCGACCACAGCGCCACCCTGAGCGGCAGCGTCACGCCCTCCCATTGTAACAAGCTCCACGCCTTAGCCCCCACCAGGGCGGGGTCCGCTGCGCGTTGGACCAGCGGGGCGGCTACCGCCAGCGCCTGCGCGGTATTCCCCGCTAGGCTCAGAGCCGTCACCGCCGCGATCTCACACTCCATGCGCTCGACACAGTGCCGATGTGGTAGCCCCGTCATCGTCAAAAAATTCTCATAGAGAGCCACCGCCTGTTGGTATGATTGCGCCGCTAAGGCTGCAGACCCTACCCGTAGATAACAATACCCCAGCAAGCGATGGTATGGCGCAAAGTCTGGATACAAACGTACCAACTTACGCGCACTCGCCAACACCTCGCTATCTAAGATCGCCTGCGGCCGAGGGTGATCTACCTGAATGTTCGCATAGAGCACCAGCCCAGAAGGGCTCTCACTATTCTGCGCGCAATAACGGCGTAGGAACTTCTCCGCCTCTCGCTGCTCCAGCTTAGGCTCGCCAAACTCAGTATAACCATTGCGGCTAAAGATCGCGTGTAACAGAGCCACTAGCTCCCAGCCCACGGCACTCTCATCCTCCGTCATCGCATCTAGCTGCTGCTGCCAGCTCACGAAGTCCCGCTGGGAGAGAAACCACACCGCTTGCCCAAAGCTACGCTCCAGCGAAGGTGTCTTATCCGCCTCCAGCAACCCATCCAGATGCTGCAGCGCCGCCTGCGCCTGCGGGACTAAGTTCGTGTTGTTTAAGCAGCAGAGCACGAGCCCCGCGTTCGCCATGACAGAGTCTGGCTCCAGCTTAAGCGCCTCCAGAAAAAAGCGGTACCCCTGCACATCCCACATCGAGAGTAAGTGCCCATACCCCTGCTGCACGGATTGATACACCTCCTCATTCTCATACCCCATTTCCATCTCTACCAAACTCACCGCATCAGACGCGATAGGAGCAGAGAGATCGACAAAGTCCAAATGCGTGACCTCCCTAATGTAGTCTGCAGAAACAGATAAGAGCGTACATGCAAACGAAATAAGGAAGACGGACAGAGAGGATTTCATCATACAAGCGAAAGGTAATGAAGTTGGCACATCCTGCCTGCCGTAGCGTAAAATAGCAATGCCTTTTTTTCAGGTCTACCCTACAGAGTAGGCGGGCGTCACGCCCTTCTTAAGAATAATGTTCCCATACTTAGCCGTGGTCCCGGTGATCAGGCAGGCATACGCCTTCTCAGCCCGATCATAGAAGGCAAACCGATCGATCCGCTCAGGAGCAGCGGCGTCGGGCACATGCTCGTGCACCACCTGCATATAGCTCGCCTCTACCGCAGGATCTAGGCTATCTCCCTCTACCGCAGACATCATGATCAGAGGCGGCGCATAGCTATCCAGCTCGAACAAGGGCAATATCCCCTCCAACAGAGCAGGGATCTCTAAGCCATCAGCACGCAGGACATTACGCGGACAATAGTTATGCCCTGGAAAGTGCGCATCTGATAACAGGAGCTCGTCTCCATGCCCCATTTCAGAGAGAACCTTCAGCAACTCTGGACTAACAATCGGGTGAATACCTTTTAACATAGACCCCTACCTAAAACCAGTCCCCATCCCCTTGACCAGCCAAAAAAGAGCGCACCTCTCTATCCATGGGGGACAACTCGTTGAGCGGTAAAAAATGTCGTGTAGTGCCTGCCTAATAACGCGGAAGCTCAGTATCAATCTCCTGCGCCCACTTATCGATCCCACCAGTAATAGAGAACGTGTTCTGGTACCCTAAGCCCCGTAGAATCTCTACCGCACGGAGAGAGCGACCACCGTGGTGGCAATAAATCAGCGCTTGGTCCTCCTCATCAATAAAGAGCGTCTGGATCTCCATCTCAAAGTTAGACAGCGGCGCCAGGTCAGAGTTCTCAATCTTACAGATCTCATATTCATCAGGCTCACGGCAGTCGATTAAGAGGAAGGACTCCTCTGCCTGGTCGATCAGGGCAGCCGCATCGTGAATAGAAATTTCTTTTGTCTCTGTAGGATCTGGAAAGCTCATGGGATTTTTAAAAAAGTTGAATAAGCAAAAGGGGAATGCCGATGCCCCCAAGGAATGACAAGAAGAAATTCAGTTTGTTCCCAACTTTTCTGCACCCACGCTCTGCCAGAAGCAAATCCGCACCGCCCAAGCCCCAGCAGAGCCCTCCCCCATATACCTCACCCTCGACCTCATCTAGAGCAGCCTTCACAAGTTTCCTTAGCGACACCCTAAGTTTCCTTACGAAAACTTTTCCTAGGGTTTATAA
>CAYWAG010000041.1:0-4555 GCA_964455925.1 uncultured Verrucomicrobiales bacterium
TCACTCCTTCAGCCCCACCTGCATAGTTACCTTTTTAAATGCGGTTCATCGCTTGTGCCATTGGGGGGATCGTGTAAGGGGTAGGGTATGACGATGGCGCGTGCACAGAAAGCAACGGTAGAGGCTGGGGGGATATGGATTATGGTCGTGTTCTTCTTTGTCGGGTTTTGCCCCGGAATGTGGATCCCTGGCTTACCGAGTGTGCTGCGCTCATTAGGTGAGGAGCAGTGGATTCCGTGGATCTATATGGGGCTGCCCGTGGGGTCTATCCTCTCTCCCCTGATCTTAGGGGCACTGGCAGATGGTCGCGTGCCTGCTAACCGGCTGTGTGGGTATGTCATGTTGATGGGTGGGTGCTCTATGACCGCGGCATTTGGTGCCTTACAGTGGGGTGCCCCTATGCCTGTATTCGTGGGGCTGATGATCGCGAACTCCCTGCTCTCTGCGCCTCTCTGGGCGTTAGTGACGCAGTGTGCGCTCTCTTACCTCAGGGGGCAGGAGGATCGGTTCTCGTATTATCGGGTCTTTGGGACGGTTGGCTGGTTAGGCGCGGGGTTGATCGGTGGGTTTTGGCTGGGGGCAGATAGCTCCGCTACCGCAGGGTTAGTAGGCGGGGTCTTACGCTTTCCCGTGGTGGTGGTATGCTTCCTGATGCCGCACTGTGAGCCGCGCGCACGTCACAGTGCGCGCACGGGAATATTACAGATGATGGGGCAGGGGACATACGCCCTCTGGAAGGAGCGCAACACCCGCGTGCTGTTCCTGTCTGCCATGGTCATCGCCATCCCTCTGTCTGCCTGCTTTATGTATGTGCCGTTGCTCATGCAGGAGCTGGACATGCAGCGCCCTACCGTCTGGATGTCGTTCTCGCAGTGGTGTGAGATCCCTGCGATGTTGACCCTGGGCTGGGCTACGCGACGGTTTCGGGTGAAGGGGTTAATCCTCTTTGGGCTGAGTGTGAGCGCCCTGCGTCAAGGGATGTTTGCCCTGGCGGCAGAGACGGGGGCGGTATGGATCCTAGTGCTGGGCTTACTCACGCATGGTCTGACCTACTCTTACTTCCTGACAGTAGCACAAGTGTATATGGAGAAGCGGGTCGCCCCAGAGCTGCGTGGACGCGCACAGGGGATGCTCTCTCTCATGTTTGGAGGCGTAGGCAGCCTGGTGGGTGTGTTTGTCGTCGCGCAGCTGTTTACCAGTCAGGTAGACTTAGAGACAGGCGTAGGCTGGGTGCCATATTGGAGCGCCCTCACGCTCATCGCCATCATTCCTTGCCTCTACTTCGCTACCCGTTACCAGAAACGGGAGCAATAGGTTGTCCCCTCCTTTTTCCATTCTAGGGTTGCCTCTCAGAGGGGAGTGTGCGAGAGGGTGAGGTATGAAAGCCATCGGGTATAATCGGATAGGGGAGATCGAAGATCCTAGTTCTCTCGTGCTACTGGAGGTGGAGCTGCCAGAGCTGGACCCGTATGACCTGCTAGTCGAGGTGAAGGCCGTGTCTGTAAACCCGGTGGATGTGAAGGTGCGCCGCATCTTTGAACCCGAAGGGGCGGGGCGAGTGACTGGGTATGATGTCTCTGGCGTCGTCTGTGCGGTGGGGAGTGCGGTGACGAAGTTCCAGCCTGGGCATGAGGTATATTACGCTGGGGATCTCCAGCGCGCGGGTGCGAATGCAGAGTTCCATGCCGTTGATGAGGCACTGGTGGGGCATAAGCCACAGTCCCTCTCCCATGCGCAAGCGGCTTCGCTACCATTGACCACGTTGACGGCTTGGGAGCTGTTGTTTGACTCCTTTGGCGTGCGGCAGGAGGAGTCGCGCGGGGAGAGCATCCTGATCGTAGGAGCTGCTGGCGGGGTCGGCTCTATGCTGATCCAGCTGGTGCACCAGCTGACCTACCTTAATATCGTGGCGGGAGCCTCACGCCGGGACTCTATACAGTGGGTCAATGCGCTAGGGGCGGACTGTGTTATTAACCATCACGACTCGATCCCAGAGCAGTTAGCGCGCATCGGGGTAGTCCCTAAATATGTGGCATCCCTCATAGGGACAGAGCGGAACTTTACGGAATTGGTGGATAGCCTCCCTCCCTTTGGGCACCTAGGGCTGATCGATGATCCAGAGGACATCCCGATAAACTATATCAAGCATAAGGCGCTGAGCTTGCACTGGGAGTTTATGTTTGCGCGGTCGATGCATGAGGCTGCTGATATGGATAAGCAGGGGCGAATCTTGAACCGGGTTGCTGAGCTGGTCGATGCGGGATATATCCAGCCTACAGTAACGCTAGAGCGTGGGGTACTAACGCCAGAGGGACTACATGCGGCGCATCTGCATCAGTCCAGTGGACAAATGATCGGGAAGCAGGTCTTTGAGGTGGCGTTCTAAGCCCTAAGATACACATTATGAAGATCCTTCTGCTAGAAGATGAGCACGCGATCGCGGAGAGTATTCTCTATGCCTTTCAGTCCGATGGGATGGAGGTGCTGCATGTGACCACCTGCCGCGAGGCGTATGCGGAGCTGGAGAGTGACGCTGGGTATGCGCTGGCGATCTTTGATGTGGGGCTGCCCGATGGATCGGGGTTTGATCTCTGTAAGCAGGTGCGGGGGTGGTCGGAGCTGCCTGTGCTCTTTCTCACGGCGCGGTCTGATGAGATCGATCGTGTGGTGGGGCTAGAGATCGGCGGGGACGACTATGTGACTAAGCCCTTTAGCCCTCGTGAGCTCGTCGCGCGGGTAAAGGCGATCTTACGCCGCGCTGGTCCCCCTGTGGGTGAGCGCTCCACGGGGATGGTGGGTGTAGATACCACGGGGCTGACGCGTGCTCGTAGCACTGTCGGGCTATGGCATGAGGCAGCGCGGTGCTGCTTTACCTATAATGCCGTGCAGATCGATCTGACAAAGGCGGAGTATCGGCTGCTGCTAGCACTGTATGCAGCACCGGGGCGCGTCTTTACGCGGGATCAGCTCCTAACGGAGATCAGTGATGATTATGGCGCCGCCATGGATCGGGTGATCGATGCGCATATTAAGTCCATACGGGCAAAGCTCCGGCACATCGGGGCACCAGAATGTATCGAAACGCGCCGGGGGATCGGGTATGCGTATGCTGGTACTATCGGACAGCAGGAGGGCTAATAATGATGCGGCTACGACCATCACAGATTATCCTGGCACTGGTGTGTGTGAACATAGGGCTGGGCTTTGTCATCCTCCTGCGCCTTCTCCTAACGGATCTGGAGGCGCAGAGCCTGCAAGCCACGGAGGAGGTCATGGTCGATGTGGCGGCACGCTTAGCGCAGCAGGTAGAGTATGCCATAGAGGCACCAGCAGCGTCTGATGCGGTGGCTGTGGCACTGACACCGACCTTATGCGCCGCGCTGTTCCCCAGCGGTCAGCCGACCTTAAGCCCCGATGTGCAGATCTACCACCAGCATAAGCAGACGGTAGGGCTAGCACACTACATCACGGATCAGACGGGGCAGGTGTTGTTTGACTCCGCCACAGCTCAGCGGGTGGGGCAGGATTACTCCGCCTATCATGATGTCGCTAAGACGCTGCAGGGGCGCTACGGTGCACGCTCGACGCGGGCTCATCATGATGACGAATGTAGCTCGGTGATGTATGTCGGGGCGCCGGTACGACAGGCGGGTGAGATTATCGGAGTGCTCACTGTGTATAAGCAGCAGCGTGATGTGATGCCCTACATCAGTGCCCGCCGCCGCCAGATTATTATGATTTGCGTGCTCATCGCCACAGGGACGATCCTCTTTGTCGGTTGCGTCTTCTTCTGGGTCTATCATCCCATCGGGAAGCTCACCCGCTATGCCCAAGGCGTGATCGAGGGGCAACGCCCACCCTTTCCTACGCTGGGTAGGGGGCGTGAGATCAACACGCTGGGGGACGCCCTCCGTAAGATGCGCGAGGCGCTAGAGGGGCGCGCCTACACCCAGAACTACGTGCAAACCCTCTCACATGAGCTAAAGAGCCCCATCTCTGCTATCCAAGCCACCAGCTACCTCCTGCAGGAAGAGTTACCGCTGGCGCAACGGCAGCGGTTTGTCCAGACGATCATCAGTGAGGCGAGCCGCTCAGAGAAGGTGATCACCCGTCTCCAGCAGCTCTCACAGCTCGAGGGCATGAGCGAGCTAGAGCGGCAGGAGCAGGTCGCGCTACAGCCGCTGATCGAGGAGCTATTAGCGGAATACACGGCACTGGCAGCGGGGCAGAGGGTAGCGATCCAGGCGACCCTGCAGCCCCTCGTAACGGTAGGGGACCCGTTCCTCCTGCGCTCCGCGTTCCAAAACCTCATCGACAATGCGCTAAAGTTTTCACCCGCCGGAGCTTCTGTGCAGGTCACGCTGTCACGTGCAACGGCGCGCGCAGAGCGGCTCCACTTTACGGTGATAAATGGGGGAGCGCTCATCCCGCCGTATGCGCATGAGCGGATCTTTGATCGCCTGTATTCGCTACATCATGACAGTATGGGTAAGGGCTGCGGCATCGGGCTAGCGCTGGTAAAGGAGGCTGCCGAACTCCACGGCGGAACGATCCA
>CAYWAG010000041.1:4655-9530 GCA_964455925.1 uncultured Verrucomicrobiales bacterium
CCCCTCGGAGGCCAAACGTCCTCGTTATTCTACTAGAAGTCGTGCTCGTTTTGGTGTTACTTTCTATTGTTGGAAGTATGAATATAGAGCAAAAAACTTTTAAAAATGAAGTTGTGTGCGTGCTCTATGTATTGTTACTGTCGATGGGATGTCTGATTACGATGATACGAGCTATACTCTGCTGGGCAGGGTGTTAAACTTGGATGACCAAAAGGCTTGGAACGAATTGTATGAGGTCTACGGTGAGTTTATCCGCTGTATACTCATAGCGATGCAGGTGAACGCGGCAGACATCGACGATCTTTCCCAGCAAGTGTTTGTAAAGCTCACTCAGAACTTGGATCGATACGACACCTCCAAAGGGCGGTTCCGTGCCTGGCTGAAGACGGTCATCCGTAACACCGCCATCTCGCATATCCGTAAGCAGAGCTCAAACAGCCGTAAGATCCAGGCACTGCAGGACAACATTGTCGTCAACGGACAGTCGATGGATACGAATGCTGTCGATGCCTACATTGATGCCGAATGGCGAAAGCACCTCTATAACCTAGCATTAAAGCGCGTAGAGCAAAGCATCGGAGGTCGCTCCATGGAAGTGTACCACCTACGGATGCAGGGCGTCCCTGCAAAGGAGGTAGCCGCCCAGACAGGACTCGCTTACTACTCTGTGCAGACCTTCTACAGTCGGGTGAAAAAGGCTGTGCTGGAAGAGGGGAAGCTCCTGATCCAGCAATATGAAGAAGTGCAGATTCCTCGTGACGGAGGTCAGTAAGCACGGATCAGGAACGGAGCGCAATGGACGACAGCGACAGGAGAGGGCAGGAGGAGATCCCCGCCGATATGATGGCGGATTTTGAGTCTTTGTTCGACGCGGAGGAGGCGTGTGATACCGCGATCATGTATCCCGCCATGACGGCGCTAGAGGATGCCGGGGAGCATTACCGAGGCTTTGAACTCGTCGGAGAAGGCGCGGTAAAGCGTGTCTTTCGGTGCTTTGATGAGCGTTCACAGCGGGAGGTGGCTTATGCTGTGCCTAGAGAGAACCTGGATCGGAAGTTTTTTGACCAATTTATCCGCGAAGCTTGGCTGACCGCCTCACTGACTCACCCAAACATTATGAAGCTCTATGAGCTCGATATTCGTGAGGATGGTCGCCCATATTTCACAATGGATTTGAAAGGGAATACGACCCTCAAGGATTTAGTCACGCAGGGGAGTTCGCTGCGCTCCCTGCTAGAGGTATTAATGAAGGTCTGTGATGCGCTGGCTTATGCGCATACGCACCAGGTGATCCATTTAGACCTGAAGCCAGATAACATTCAGTGTGCTGAATATGGAGAGGTCCTAGTCTGTGACTGGGGGCTGGCGAAGTTCCAGCTAGGTCCAGATGAACAAATCGATGAGGCGAGAATCATCCAGTATGCCGCCGAGGCACATACACTGCATGGAGAGGTAAAGGGGTCGCTGGGGTTTATGGCGCCAGAGCAGGCACAGGCCGGCGGCGCAAAGGATCACCGCACTGACATCTTCGCACTCGGGTGTCTGCTCTATTATATATTAACCGCTCAGCCTCCCTTCTTACACCAGGGACGTAGTGAGGCACTGAGGTTGACACAGCAAGGAGCGTATTTACCCCTAAAGGAATGCGCAGGTAAGCGCTCTGTTCCTAGGGGGCTGGACGCCGTGGTGCAGAAGGCGCTCGCCCTGGATCCCGCAGACCGCTATCAGTCGGTAACCGCCTTTAAGCAGGACTTAGATTTATACCTGCAGGGCTATACGACCACCGCAGAAACTCCGCGGATCTGGGTGAGCTGTGTCCGCCTTATTCAGCGGAATAAGCGCGTCGCGTCTGCTATCGTAGGCGGGGTCGTAAGCTTAGTAATCGTATTTTTGATCGGGCAGCAGATTATTGCAGATCAGCAGCAGCGCGCCGCGCAACAGGCGGCAGAAACACGTCAAATCCGGGAGGAGCAAGACTTAATCGAAACTGCTCTCTATCGCTCAGATGCTGATATCGCGGATAAGCTCACCGAGGTGAGTAAGGGGATCTTTGTCTCCTCCATGAGACCGGGAGGAGACCTGGTAGGGGAAACGCAGCGCTGTGAGAAACTCTTAAGGCTAGCGCTCACCTATGAGGATAGTCCCAGTTCACGTGACAGCTTGTTTGCGCTCTACTGCCGCAAGCTCGACTTTGCCGCCGCTCTCGCGCACCCACCGTCGGAGCATAATGAGGGGCTACAGCGTATTTATGAGCACCTAGCCCCGTTTGCAGGCTTTAACTTCGGGGCTCGTAAGCGTCCGCCAGAGTCTGAGTTACTGCGCTTCCTGCGCTACCCTAGGCAGTTACATGATCAGACGGGGGAGGCTGTGTTTAGTAAAGGCTGGCTGGAGATTATCATGCTCTATGATCGTCATGCCCGTAGAAAGGATCGTGCTATCGATTATAATAAGGTCGTCATGGAGTACCTGCTTTCTGTGTTCAGTAACTACCGGCGCGTACAAATCTCATATGATGCAGATGCGCGTCACATGGTCGTCGCTCTCGGTCGGGGGTTACGGTTAGAGAGCTCTCCTCGGTTCGGCTTTAATCATGTAGACCTCGATATCTTAGAGATCAAAGGCGAGGGGAATGCGTCGCTGGCAATGGATTACAGTTGGCTAGACCAAGCTCAGGTGAAAGAGCTGCGCATCACCGATACGGACACTGTCTCGTTCTCGCACCCCGTATCAATACGAGGGCTGGAACGCCTCCAGCTCCCTCGCAGCATGTCACCGACACAAGTGCAACATGTGGTCGACTCCTTACAGGCGCACAACGTCCAGATTGACAGGCGTTAGAGTTCCCTTGGAGGTAACTATGCAGGTAAGGTAGTGGGATATTTTTAACCGCGCATTACACGAATATTCGCTACTATTTTTAAAATTAAGTATTTTAGAGCTTGAATAGTTCAGGTTTGCAACCTTATCTCAGATCTCGGCATCTTAATTTTTCAGAGTTTACATTCATTTGGTTTAAAAAGTAAATCATTAGCGTATATTCGTGTAATTCGCGGTCGAAAAATACCACAGGCTGCACCTGAATAGTTGCCCTTGGGGATGATTTAGTGAATTTGGAGTACATGACACGGGAGGGACTACGAACTATTACTGAGTGCCTGATCCGGGGACTTTTTCAGATTACATTCGAACATTTATGATAAACCTACTTAAACATGCCACCCTCCTGCTTCTGCCCGCTTTAGTATCGCTAGGTGATACGCAGCGGGGGGAGATCGATTATGCGCCTAGTGAGCCACCTAAAAAGGCGCAAGTATCTGTCCCTCTCACTCTCAACCCGCAAGAGGTGAACGTAATCTCCGGGAACCTAGGTGATTACCAACAAGACTTCCGAAATGCGTTTATGAACCACATGTGTCTCTGGCTGGATGTGAAGGAACCTGGGCCAGCGCACCTCAGCTGGGAGCTGAACGCCCCTACAGCGGGTAAATATCAGGTGAACGCAGTCGTGGCAGGCGTCGGGTCTCGCGTGTCGCTCTCTGTAAACGGGACGCTCCAAGACACCGTTGTAGAGCTCACTGCAGAGCAGCATAATGGCTGGTCACGGGTGCCCCTAGGGGAGATCGCCCTACAAGCAGGGATTAATCGGGTGCATCTGAATGCCGTCGCCAGCGAGAGCTTTCAGGTAGACGCGCTAGAGATCGCACAGACTGCGGTGCTGGAGGCTCAATACGATGATGCCATGGGGATGCGCTATCAGCCAGACTGGTTTAAGAACGCAGGGTATGGTCTCATGTTCCAGTGGACGAACCGTGCCACTCCTCCCACCGGGGAGATCAAACCATGGGAACAAAAAGTCAACGACTTTGACCTCGATGGATTTATTCAGAATGTAGAGGACTCAGGCGCGGCATACGTGCTGTGGTCCGTGACCTGGGGGCAGCACTATATCTCTGCTCCTCTGGAGTCCCTAGACGCGCTGATCGCAGGCCGCACAACTAAGCGCGACCTCTTAGGCGAGATGGCAGATGCGCTCCATGAGCGAGGGATTAAGCTCGTGTTCTACTATCACTATGGCTACGACTGTAATCACTCCATCGATAAGGAATGGATGGAGGCCTGTGGTGGTTATAAGGCGGATAAGACAGAGCTCTATGATAACTTCCAGGCGATCGTCTCAGAAATGGGGCTACGCTACGGTGATAAGCTTCATGGCTGGTGGTTCGATGGCGGGCAGCGCTTCTATAACTGCCACTTCGATAATAGTGCCGGAGATAAGGGGCCTCTCTCTGCGCCCTTTAAGGCCCTAACCCAGGCGTCTCGTGCCGGAAACCCAGAGCGTGTGGTAGCTTATAACTCATGGATTAAGCCTCGCCTAACGGAATACCAAGACTACTACGGCGGCGAAGGTGGTCGCGGATTCTCTGGCCTAGATGCGGGCATCTTCCCAACAGGGCCGAAGCAGGGATTACAGGCTCACGGCTGCTTTATCCTAGAGAAGGAGTGGGGGCATATTAAGCTTGATACCCCGATTCCATCACCTCGCTTTACCAGCCAAGAGATGACCCAAATGATCAAACGCGCTCTGCAGAGACAGTTCCCTCTCTCCATTAACCTAGAGATGTACGAGGATGGCTCCGTATCTCCAGAATCCATGTCGCTCCTCCGCGAGCTAAAGGCAGCTGTGCGCTAATTTCTGGCTCTGCTCGGAAGCAGGGGGGGGGGGAGGTTTTACGTTTTAGGGGTTAAGTACCTTTTGCGTGAATCATCATACTTGGCAACTGTTCAGGTAGGGGAGCATTATCACAAGAAACTTCGCGGAAAGGTCTCCCCGATAGGGGAGAAAGCCCACAGCCCCGGGTAGAGGGAGGCGGGTGG
>CAYWAG010000042.1:0-9475 GCA_964455925.1 uncultured Verrucomicrobiales bacterium
TCAGCTCAGTTCAATTTAGCGCAATTTAGCGTTTTTCGCGGTTAACCACTCCTTCTGCCCCATCTGAATAGTTACCCCCAGAAAAAAAAAAGCCTCTCCCGCATGAGGGAGAGGCTTTTTTGCCACTGGATTACTGACGCTGGATCTAGTGCGCGCTTTCGGCATTGAGATCGACAGGCTTATACCCACCACGGGCACGGAACCAGAGCGCGATGAGCAGGAAGCAGAAGCCCATCACCATCGGGAATGCCAGTGCCACCGTGAAGAGCGACTGGCGTCCAGACTTCGTCGTAGCGGTCGCCGCTTCTTCTGATAGCTGCAGTGTTTCCGCTACTTCGGTAACCTTAGCCGCATCTACAGACTGATAGCGGACCCCAAAGATGCTCGCCTCTTGCTGTGCTTCGGTGTAGATTTCTTGTGAAAGCTCAGCGATGTTGTTGCTGGTGTGGTTATCGTTAATCGCTCCGATGATCGGGGTGCCAATGATACCTACAGAGAGGAGCCCGATGGCGGATACAGTGTTCAGGGACAGAGCGCCCCCTTTCGGGTATTGCTCTGATGCCAGACCCAGAACCGTTGGCCAGTAGAAGGTTTGACCGACCGCATAGAGCACGAAGGCGACAAAAATCCAGATACCGCCAACTTGTGAGAGCATGATCAGACCCGCCATAGAGAAGCACGAGCTGATCGTTAGGATGATCGGTGCCGTGAAGCGCGACGTCAGAATGCCAGCTTGGAAGCGGAGAACCGTCATAATAGCGGCAGAAAGCACGATCGCCCAGCCCGCGTATTCACCCATTACCGGTGTCATGAGCTCCTTAATCCAGGCATCAGTCCCGAGCTCTGTAGTTGCCAGCGGCACCATGAGGAGGCAGAGGATGAAGTAGAGAGGACGGCCCAGTGACTTCGTCACAAAGCCAAAGATAGCACCGATAACGAGCCCGATAATAAGGGAGACCGTAAAGCTCGCATTACCGCCAGTAGCCACGTTAGAGATCTCGTAGGTAATAAGGAATGCCGCCATTGTGGCGGAGAGGAAACCTACGTCCTTAAGGGAGTCGAGGTAAGAGACCTTCGCTGCCACACGTTCATCAACAGGGAACTTCACCCGGATAAACATCGCTCCGTAGATAATCACAGGAATGAGCATCCAGAGCGCATTTACCTGCCAGCTCAGCCCCTTACAAACAATGATGAGCGTCGCACCAACAGCTAGACCAGCAGGCCAGGCAGCGTGGAGAATGTTGAGCCACTTCGTCTTATCCTTATTATAAACCGCCGCACAAACAGGGTTAATAACCGCCTCTACGATCCCGTGCCCAAGACCAGCACAGAGAGCCGCTACATAGAGCTGGTCTGGAGACTTCGCCAGGAAGGTTAAGACCACAGATGCCGCTTGCAGGAAGAAGGCGATAAACATGGAGAGCTTATAACCGACAAAGTCGACGATCAGGCTAAAGAGGATCATCGTGATCGCAATCGGCCAGAGCGAGGCTCCAAAGATACGGCCTTGCTCCGCACCAGTGAGGTTAAATTCCGCCCCCCAGTCTCCGAGGACCATGACGCGATAGGCAAAGCCAAAGGCGGCCGCCATGAGTGAGAGGAAACTAGCCCAGAAGAGCAATCCCTTTTCTTTTGATGTGAGTTCTACTTGCATAGCTGAATGTGCTGATAAGTTTTTAGCAGCTTCCTCTTTGTGACAGCGCGTCTCTCATTGTCCAGAATATTTGCTGGGTTTGACGATAAATGTCTATATTCGGAGCGATTGTGTGTCTTTTTAGTATGCGGGAGAGGAGTCTCATTATGCCGAAGATGCACAGGCCACACCCGCAGACGATCCCCCGCAGCGGTGGCTACCAACGCCTAGGAACGCAGCAAACACACTACGAAAATTCACAATCCTCTATGCAAGGCTGAGCCCAAGGTAGTATGATTTTATCGACTGGATTTATACGGAGAGCGGTCATCAGATAAAATCACACCCCCTTAACTCCGCAGTTAATTTTGAACCGCAAAGACGCAAAGAAGGTAACTGTTCAGGTAGGGGTGCATTATCCGCGAAGTCAATTGGGAACATCCTACTCTACGCTAAACATTGGAGAATCTACCTGAATAGTTACCACTGGACCTCTTTTACCCTACCTGAATATTTACAAGAAACCAGAAAAAACACTCTCTGTGCCCGTGGCTCTGTGGTTCAAAAATCGAGCCTGATTCACGAGCGAGACACTCGTGCCACAGCCTTTATCCCCCTTACTATTCACTGATCCAGGACTCGGAGCAGACGAGGCGGGCGATGCCGAGGAAGGTGGCCTCTGGGAGGGTGCGCTGGCGGGTGTCGTTGTAATAGACACCCCAGTCACGGATGATGTCGATGCCGTCGCATTTGACGAAGGTGAGCTCCTTTGACTCCAGCTCACGGCGGGCGACCCATGGGGCGACTACGCCGATCCCGAGCCCGATCTTAGACATTTCCTTAATGGCCTCCATATCATCGAGGTTCATGGAGATACGCAGCTTGACGCCGAGCTTCTCGACTTGTTCACGGAAGATGCGGAACGTCTCGCTACTGCGCCCATAGACGAGGTAGGTTTCCTCATTAAGGCGGGAGACGGGAATGCTCGTGAGCTGCGCCCAGGGGTGGGCGGACGACATAACAAACCCCATTTGGTCAGAGAAGAGTTGGTCAAACTTACACCACCCAGGGTGCTTAGACCGCATTCCCAGCGCGTAGTCGATCTCCGCATTATCCAGCATCTTAATAAGGGTCGCGGAGTCCCCCGTGCTGACGACGACCTCACAGCGGGGGAAGCACTCGCGGAACTCTCGCAGGACGCTAGGGAGGACATATTTGACCATGGAGTGTGTGGCTCCTATGCGGATGCGTCCTTGGCTCCATTGCTTTAGGTTAGTGAGTTCTTGGTGCGCTAGATCGAGCTCATTGATGACTTTTTGGCAGCGGTTCAGGTACACGGATCCATCTTGTGTGATAGATAGGCGCTTGCCTGAGCGCTCGATCAGGCAGACTCCTAGCTGGTCCTCTAGGCTCCTGATCGAGTGCGAGATCGCTGACTGGGTGAGGTTCATACTCTGTGCCGCTTTTGTAAAGCTGTTGGTCTCTGCTACGGAGATGAAGGCGCGCATTTGCCGGATGTCAGGATAGTCACTCATTACTTAGATTCATAGATCATGAGCATTACCCGTGCCAAATCGAGATTTTAGATTGGCACGGCTCATGCTCAAAGGTCATATTGACATTATGGCTCTGACTCATCATTCTCTTAAGATCGGCTATGTACCCTTGATCGATAGCGCTCCGTTGCTAGTGGCAGAGCACGAGGGCTTCTTCCTAGATGAAGGGGTGCGCGTCACCTTATCGGAGGAGGTCGGGTGGGCGACCGTGCGTGATAAGCTGATCCATAATGAGCTGGATATGGCTTCTACCATCATCGGACTCCCCTATGCGATGCATAATGGGGTAGGCTGCTTCCAGACGGAGGTCGCTATCCCTCTCATTATTAACGCCAATGGTAACACGGTCTGCCTCAGCCGTGATATTCCAGAGGAGAGCTTACAGAGCCCAGAGACCCTAGCGCAGGCTCTGAACGCGAGGGTGGGGGACTCTGGGCGTAAGTGGACGTTCGCTACGGTAAACCCGTATTCCACGCATTTGATCATGCTCTTTCGCTGGTTAAGCCAGTATCTGAAAGGATATATCGGGGAGATCGACATCGTGTTCTGCCCGCCACAGTTAGCGCCACAGCTCCTAGAGGAGGGCATGATCGATGGGTTTTGCGCGGGTGAGCCGTGGGGATCGATCGCAGAGGGCACTAAGGCGGGGCGCACTGTCGCGACGTCTATCGACCTGAATGAGAACCATCCAGAGAAGGTGCTGACGGTACCATCTGCGACCTTAGAGTTTAAGCGTGATGCCGTTACGGCTGCATGCCGCGCCATTTACCGCGCGCTACCGCTCTGTGATGCAGCGGACTATCAGGCGACACTCTGTAAGGTGCTCGCCGCTAAGCCCGCCCTCGGAATGACGGCAAAGATGGTGAAGCAGTGCCTCCAACGTACCCAGCCAAACTCGGCAGGGATAGCGGTCCCGCTGCATAAGTTCTCTGGAGACAATATTAATGAGCCGACTCATGAGAAGGAGGCGTGGGTCATTAAGGGGCTGAAGGAGGCGGGGCTTTTCCGGAAGAAGGTGATCGCTACGGGGAAGCTGATGCAGCCTGAGATTTTGTTTTAAATTAGGATGACATTTTGCTCTAGTCATGTTTGCGTCATAGAACGTGAACCCCATCTCCTTTACTCCCCTGTACCAGAAACGCGTCTGGGGTGGTCGCTCTCTGCAGACCACTTTTGCGCGAGCTTTGCCAGATACGACCGAACTCTACGGTGAGTCCTGGGAGATCTCTGATCGCGCCCATGACATGTCGATCGTGTGTGGCGGCGTTTACGATGGACTTTCCCTAAACACCCTGTGGCGGGAGAAGCGCGAGCAGGTGTTTGGCACCGGGCTGCCAGAGGCGGACCGCTTTCCCCTCCTCGTAAAGATCCTGGACTGCTGCAGTGACCTCTCCGTCCAGGTTCACCCTCCAGAGGCGCAAGCCCGCGCGTATGGCGGTGAGCCAAAGACGGAGATGTGGTACATCGCCGCCGCCCGTCCAGGGGCTAAGCTCTATGTCGGGATTAAGGAGGGAGTAACGCCAGAGAGCTTTAAGGAGGGCATAGAGAACGGTAAGGTCGAGGAACTCCTCCACACCATTACCCCACAGGCGGGAGAGCACTTATTGCTCGACTCTGGGCGCCTCCATGCCATCGGGGCGGGGCTCTTAATCTACGAGGTACAGCAAAACTCAGATACGACCTATCGCGTGTTTGACTGGAACCGCCAGGGGCTAGACGGTCAGCCGCGGGCCCTGCATGTGACGGAGTCTCTCGCCTGCATCGACTTCGCTGATGTGGAGCCGCAGATGGATACGAAGCACGGCGCGCAGTTAACCCACTGCCCTTACTTTTGCGTGCACGAGTATGACTTACGGGAGGGGGCCGCGCTCCAGGTGCAAGACCCCCGCCGCTTCGCCATCATCACCATTATTTCCGGCGAGGTAGTGGATGCCACCGGGCGGAGATACCAGCAGGGGGACTTCTTCCTCCTGCCCGTTGGTGCCTCTCCACTGACGGTGCTCCGGCAGACACAGTACCTGGAGACCACGATCCCCTCACCGCATTGACTTAAAAAGAGGGAGAAAAATGCTAGGCGGCACAGAAAATGCGTTTATACCTAGTATATGACTATTCCTGTAGAACACGATGACCCGATTAACGCCCAGATTCTCTCCGTGTCGGAGGATTTGGTCTCTGGCTTCCAGCGTCAGCCCTTTCATGTAATCGCGGAGCAATCCGGCGTAGAGCTACCCGTGGTGATAGAGCGCATTCGTGCCATGGTAGAGGGCAAGGTCATCCGCCGTGTCCGCCAAACCCTCCTCTCTACTAAGCTCGCTCACGGTGCACTCGTCGCTTGGCGCGTGCCAGAGGAGAAGCTCAACGACGCCTTTGACTTTATGGCTCAGAAGGACCCGTTCTCTGGGCACGTCGTGATCCGCTCCACCGATACAGAGGTCTCCGGCTCCGGTTACCGCCTCTGGACGACCCTAAAGGTTCCTCAGGGGGAGTCCCTGGATGAGCACGCTACTCTCCTACAGAACATTGTCGGCGCCGATGAGTATATTCTCATGCCGGCTAATGGCGTCTTTAAGCTCGGCGTCGGGCATGTCCGCCGTAAGAGCCTAGAGCCAGGTGCTAAGGTCGATGAAGTCGCCGAAATGATGACTACCACCGTCGTCGAACTCACCGATGAGGAGTGGAATGTTCTCCTTAATCTAAAGGAGGAGCTCAGCCCCGACGAAATCTGCGAGACCCCATGGAAGGCGCGCGCAGAGGCCGCCGGCGTCACCGAGGAGCGCTTCTTTGAGGTCTGTGAAACCCTGGATCAGAAGAAGGTCATCGGGCGCTTCTCCACCTTCCTAGAGCACGTCAAACCCTCAGACACAGGCAAGCGCGTGACCCGCTTTAACGGTCTCTTCCACTGGGCTGTCCCGAAGGGCATGGAGGAGCAAGCCGGTGGCGAAGTCGGCCGCCACCACTGCATGACACACGCTTACTGGCGCGAAGGCGGCCCCCAGTTTGGCGATGTCAACATCATGGGCGTCGTGCATGGCACCGTAAAGGAGCGCGTCATGGAGCATAAGGCCGCCATCGATAAGCACCTAGAAGCCTGCGGCATCCCCGTCTCCTACACCAACGTCTTCTGGGGCGGACGCAGTGAGATCGTCCCCTCCGAGATCTCCCCCGCCGCGTACAAGGAGTTCCACGAGCAATACGCCCAGTCATAAACGCATGGAGTCATGGCATCCTGCCATGAAAGGGAATCTGGCCATCCTGGCCAGCAGATTAAACGCGAAACTCCGCCAACCCCAGCCACGCTCCCCCACCAAGCCCCATTTCCCAAGAGGCAAGATGCCTCTTCTCCCATTCATTAAGAACTGCGATCCAGCACGGACTTAATTAGCGCCTGCACCATCACCACTGACAGTAATGTCAGAAAGATCGTCGACAACAGCAGATACCACCGGCGTGGCGCCACCTCCTCCTCCGGTAAATACGGATTCTGGATCACCGAGAAGAACCGCGAGTTACTGCTCGCATCCGCCCGCGCAGACTCCAGCAGAATCTCCGCCCCCTTACGCAACTGCACCGCAAACCCTAAGTTCAGCTCCAGCTCCTTAAACGCCGCATGCAGTGTATTAAGCTTCTGCTGATCCTCACCCGCCAGCGCCGCCTCCTGCCGCTTAATCTCCGCGCCCAGCTCCAGCACCGTGCGCCCTAGTGCCGCCAGCATCGGAGACTTTGGCGAACTCGCCTTCAGCGTTGCCACCTCGATCTCCTTCTGAATCTTCTGCAGCCGCAGCGCCTGGATCGCCTCCATCTGCGCCGCGATCAGCGCCTCTGGCTGAATCATATTATGCGTGTTCTGGAAGTTCAGCAGCGCCTTCTCCTCCGTCTTCACCACCTCATGCGCCCGCACCAGCTCACTCTTGGCAAACTCTAACTGCTCCTGCGCAATCGCCTGGTTCTGCTCATTGATAAACGCCTCCGTCGCACTCAGGACATACCGCGCCACCTCCAGTGACAGCTCCGGGCTATACGACTGCACCTGCAGATCCACCAGCCCCGTCGTCATATTATACTGCGCCGCGATCTTCTTCCGATAATACTCCAGCCGATCCTCCAGCGAATCCTCCACCCCCATCCGAAAGATCCAGTCCCGCTTAGGAGCCGAAAAGTGCTCCACCAGCCCAAACTGCTTCTCCACCTCCAGCAGCAAATCCGCCGACTGAATAAACCCGATCACCGCCTGCGTATCAGACCCTCCGCTAGAAGCCCCGCCTAACAGCGCCCCCAGCCCCTCGGCCATATCTATGCCACTCTGCTCCTCGACCACCACCGAGAACTGAGCCTCACTCACATAGCGATCCTTCGCACACAGGAAGAGATAACCCGCCGCCAGTAAGCCCGCGGCTCCCGTTAGTATTGGTAAAATATTTTTCATCTTAGTTCGTTTCTGAATCTTTTGCTTTCGTTTCGGCTTCTGTCGCCTGGTTCGTAACCTTTTTCGCCGGAACTTTCTTGGTAGCCGCTTTTTTGGCAGGCACCTTCTTTGCCGCTACCTTTTTCGCGGCCGCCTTCTTAGCCGCTGCTTTCTTAGCCGCCGCCCGCTTCTTGGCAATCACTCTCTGCCCAGGTGGTAAGGTTTCCTCATACGCATCGATCCCACGATCAATGTCAGGATAATACACCGCATTCCCTCCACCCAGCACGATCGCTGCATCACAAGCCTCCTGCAACATCGCCATATTGTGCGAGACAAAGATCAAGCTCGCTCGCTCTCGAATCTTCTTAAACTCCGCCTGTGCCTTCGCCCGAAACGCGGCATCACCCACCGAAGTGAGCTCATCGATGAGGTAATAGTCAAAGTCAAACACGATCGAGAGCCCAAACGCCACCCGCGCCCGCATTCCGCTGGAATACGTCTTCATGTCTTGCTCAAAGAAGTTCCCGATCTCGGCAAACTCCTGCACGTTTTGAATCACCTCTCTCGTCTCCTTCTGCGAGAGCCCATTGATCCGGCACACAAACTCAATGTTCTCTCGCGCCGTGAGCGACCCCTGAAACCCCGCACTCACGCCTAGGGGCCACGAGATATGTGCGTCGGAGACGATGCGTCCCGAGTTCGGCGACTCCGCCCCCCCGATCATCCGCAGGAGCGTGCTCTTACCCGCCCCATTCGGCCCCAGAATCGCAATGTTCCGGTTCGGCGGAATCTCCAAGGTCAGATCCTGCAGCACATAATGCCGGTCTCCTCCCTTGAGTTCATAGAATTTCGTAACGTTTTCTAGCCTTATCATCGTTGTTTCAGAGCATGATAGTTATTCCGATACGTAACCAGACCAAGGGTGAGAGAAAGAACCGCGAAGACCGTCGGGTAAACGAGATTCACCTGCGGGACTATATAAGTCGTAGGAAAGAGCGCTTGCCTCATCGATTCGATGGTGTGAACGAGGGGATTCCAAAGTAGAATGTGTTGATGCTCAGGCGGGATCATATTCAGGGGAAAGATCACACAGGAGACAAACATGAGAGGATAGAGCATAAACCCGATCACTTTTTCTAGTTCTTTGAAGCGTAGGACTTTGATCCCGAGATAGATTCCCAGCCCACTCCCTGCTAGCCAGGTACTGACAAAGCAGTAGAGCACCACAAAAAGGTATTCTACCGAGACACTGAGCCCCATCCATGCCGATACGAGACAAAAGACCATAAAGGAGAAGAGCGTCGAGAGAATCTCAAAGATAAAGCGCGCAATAAATGGATCAATAGGCTCTACCTGCCGAAAAATCAGCAAGCCCTGGTTCGCGGAGAGCGCATTCATCCCCATCTGCATCGGACCCCGAAAGGTCTTCAGAAGCATAAATCCACAGAGTAGAAAAAAGGCATACGGCATCTCGCCAGTCCCACGCCCCAGAATGGGCGCAAAGATTACTCCCAGTACCAGCACGTTTGTAATCGGCTCCAGTAAGAGCCAGAGGAAGCCCAGCTTGTATTTACCGAACCGAGTCTTAATCTCACGGATAAGCAGAGCCTGAATTACATTTGCAAACTCTACCCAAGCCGAGGCCTTCTGTACTTTGATCAGCATCTTAACGCTTTCTTCCCGTTCTAGCTTCTTTAGTTGACAAGCGTACTGGTTCTGACCGCTGTCGTAGTCGCCTGATTCGCAAACGGAAGAATACTGCGGAACGCTCGCCCAAAGCGCGACAGCCCTGCCTCCGAGACATACACCAGATCCTGCCCGTGCATCTTAAACTGCTGTGCCAGCAGCAGCCCATCGGTCTCTTTCAGATTAAAG
>CAYWAG010000043.1:0-3155 GCA_964455925.1 uncultured Verrucomicrobiales bacterium
TCCCCAGATAACGGGGGAATCTTTTTTTCCTACCCAATGGTCGAGGCCCTTAAACATGTGCCTACGGAGCGTCCAGAGCCACTCATTTACTCCACCGAACCTGAGCAAATGAAACAATATAAAAAGTGGCTGAACCAAGAAATCGAGCGAGGTAATGTTTCGACCGAATTCAAAAACTGGGGGCGTTACTCAGAAACTGACTGGCATAGCTTAATCTCGCTCAACCTCCAGAGAGCTAACCGCTACTTGTTCAGTACAGAGGGCTGGCCTGACATCCCTCTTAAATCCTCTGATGTTCATACCGGGCAAAAGAACAATATGCTTGGACAGGAAGTCTGTCTTGTTCTCTCGGCCTTTCCCTTCATGCTACATCACTACTATGGGGCGTATCTGAGAGAGATTACTACTGATCTCCCCTAAACGTCTCATAATCGCTATGCTTATCTCCGCTTTGCCTTGGCGAAGCGTTCGGCTCGGGAGATTTGGGTTGGTTGGTTGTTGTTGGGGCTGTCTGGCTCGGGTTCGGTGGCTGATTGGTGTTTTAGTGGATGCTGTGGGCGATGTTTTTTGAGAGGGCGGCGGCGTGGGGTGTGGGGGGGAGGCTTTTGTTGAGTGGGACTTGTCGAAGCTGGTTTGAGGCGTAGGAGCTTATATTTGAGTAGAGAGGTGAGGTTTATGCCGGTTTGGGCGAGGAAGGCGTCGATTATCAGCAGGGCTAGGAGGGTAATGAGTAGGGGGATCTGTAGGTCACGGAAGCGGAGGGAGTCGGGGCGTAGCCAGGCGGTGGTGAGGTCGACTAGCTCTCGTCCGCCGGAGTGGGTGGAGAGGGTGCGGAGGTCGTCGACTCGTTCCGTGACGCGCTTCCACTCGGTGTTGCCCTCTACCATGATGGGGCCAAAGGGGAAGGCGTGGTTGCCGGCGCGGACGGCGCCTTTGATCAGCTCCCCTTCGGACAGGCTCTGGCGGAGCGAATAGTGCCCGGGGGCGATGCGCTTCCAGTGGAGTTCGGTAGGAGTGTTCTGATCGCGCTGCACGACGATCTGGGGGGCACGCTGGGCAAAGGTCTCCGTCCAGAGTCCATGATCGGCATCGGGATCATAGAACAGGTCTAGCTGGAGGTCGGTGCCCTGCGCCTGATGCCGCATGGTGAGTCCGGGAGGCAGAGGGTCGCCATTGAGCCAGCGCAGCACGGTCTGGGACATGTTGCCGTAATGCTCCCACTCGCGGGCGGCCTGCGAGTGCTGTCCGCCCATGGGGAAGGCAATGCTCGCGACGCGACCGGCACCGCGCTGCCAGTGGGCGATGAGCGGTGCCTTATAGTCATCATTAGAGAGGAGGGAGACGGTAGCCTGTGGGCGGGCGTAGGAGAGGTTATAGGCGCCGACGGTAGGGAGCCATGCCATCGGGCTGGGGCTAATGGCATGCCATTGTCCAGTGGGCAGCGTGCTGGTATCCGCGTCAATGTAGGCGGAGCGGGCAATCGCCACGGTCTCTTGGGCAAAGAGCTGAGGGATATCTAGGGCATCGTTAGCGAAGAAGATGCGCCCCTTTCCGCGATGGGCGATGTCCTCTAGTAGCGCGGCACAGCTATCGGTCTTTTCCCCCAGCGCGATGACAGAGACACTGGCGCCAGCATCGGTCATGCGCTCAATCAGGTCCTCATAACCATCCTCGCGCACAGAGTCGCGGGCATCGGAGAACAGGATCATGTGCTTCGTGCTGTAGGGCGACTTTCGGAGTTCGATCCAGCCCTTATTCATGCCCTCGAACACATGGATGCCGCCCCCACCAGAGACGATCGACATGGCCTTCTTTTTAAGCCCATTGCGATTTCCCTCGATCATCTGGAGCGGGATGATGTTCGTGGCGCTGGTATCGACCATGAACAGGCAGATTTGGTCATTGTATCCTAGGAGGTTGATCGCCTCCGCCGCTCCATTGTTGGCGAGCTGCATCTTCGTGGTCGTTCCGCCGGAGGCATCCTTGACGCCCGCACTCATCGACCCGGACCGATCCATGACGATCGCCATCGCCACAGAGAGCTTACGGTGATCATTCTTAAGCTCCATCGTGACCGGTAGGATCTCATCCACGGGGCTCTTATAATACCCACCAGCGGCAAAGGAGCGATCCCCGCCGATCATGAGAAATCCCCCGCCCTGCTCCTCCACATAGAAGGGGAGCGCCTTCAGGAAGTCCGCCGGCACTTCATGGGCTGGGACATTGTTAAAGATGACGGTCTCTGTGCCGAGGAGGCTACCGACCTGTAGGCTGTGGGAGTCAGAGACGATCTGCACCTGGTAGTGTTGCTGCGCCAGCACTGATAGGAGCGGGTCGTCCTCGTAGTTTGTCACGAGCAGGACCTTTGGCCCGCCCATGATTTGGATGCGCTTCTCGGAGCGGTTATTCCCCTCTAGCGCGTCCTGTTCGGGCGCGATTTCGGCTCGGAAGCCGTAGCTGCCAGAGCGGGGAATCCGGGTGGTAAACTCTAACATCCCCTTGCCCTCCCTCAGTACGACCTCGGTCTGCTTCAGCACTCGATCATCACGCGAGATGACGATCGGCACGGGGCCGTCAGTATCACCCTCGACCTCGATCCTAAGGATAAACGGCTCGTTCACCTGCATGGACGTCGGGAGATCGAAGTTGACGATCTGGTAGTCGCCAAACTCACGCTGCGTGACGAGGCGGTAGTCTAGCGGGACGGCAGCCCGGGCGAGCTTCCCCCCGAGGTCGTAGAGGGGCTCCGTGGAATACCCATCGGTTAGCACGAGAATACGCGATGGGCGGTCGTCATCGAGGCGGGCAATGACATTATCGACCGCGAGCTTCGTCTTAGTCAGGTTCCGCTTACCCATATAGGCTCCCCCGACATGGTGTGGGTCCTGAGGCTGCACGTCGGAGGCGTAGTCGATGAAGTGGAGGCGATCCTCCCCCGAGGGCTTACTTTTCTCCAGGATTTTCTTCCACTCCGCGAAGCTCTGATCCACGCGATCCTGCACCGAGGCGGAGCGGTCCACCAGCACCCAGAGGTCGAGCGCCTGGTCCTGCATCTGCATACGGGGCTGTGCCAGCGTAAGGGCGATGAGGACAAGTATAGCGAGCCGCAAGGGCTTGAGGGGAGAGAGCAGCGAAAGCGGCTTCATCACCACAGC
>CAYWAG010000043.1:3255-9382 GCA_964455925.1 uncultured Verrucomicrobiales bacterium
GAACCACGAGAGAAGAAGAGCGAGAAGCACGAGGAGAAGAAGAATTCGCCAGAAGAGGGTGTTATCGGTGAGTTGCTCCTCGGCCTGTGGTTGAGTGGGGGCTGGTAGGGATTGGGAGTTACAGAGGCTGAGGTCTGCCTCGCGGGTGTCGGCGAAGAGGTTAGAGGCGGAGACGAGGATGTCTGAGCCCTGGCGGACCTCGTAGAAGCCGACCTCAGCCGGTGTGACCGCATCGACATAGGGAGGGATCGCGGTGGTCGCGATGGCTTCGCCGGCAAGGTTGAGGGTGACTAGGGAGGCGGGCAGGGTGGCGTCACGGCTAGGGAGGGAGAGCGGTTGGTTCAGCTCCGTCTGGGTGATGAGGGTCGCCTTTTTCTGCTCGCGCACCTGCTGTAGGTAGCGGTAGAGCAGGAGGACGACGGCTTCTTGCTGGAGGGCGTTGGAGCGGGTTAGGGAGAAGTTGAGCACCAGTTGGCTAGTGCCTGATCCGTTGAACCCTGGCTGGGTGCGCAGGAAGATCAGGGCGTCATCGCCCCCCCAGAGCAGGACCTCGTCGCCCTCCTGAGGCGTGAGGCGGGCCTCCTGCTGCACGAGGAGGGGTTGCCAGTTTAGCCCTGAGACGAGAGGGTGATCCTCCTGCACGATCGGCATGGATTGGTAGGTGGTCTGTGCCTCCGTGGTGAGGAGGAGGAGCGCATTGCCACGCCCGCGTGGAGGAGCTGCCTGGGTGGCGCGGACTGACTGGATGAGGAGGTCTGGCTGGGTAGTGCCCAGGGTTACATTGTCGAAGTTCTCCGTAAGCTGGTGGGCAAACTGGGTGGCATCCTCGGTGATGCCATCTGCGAGGGCGAGGTGAATGTCCTTTGGCGCTGGCGGGTAGATGGGGAGGTGATTATCAAAGTCAAAGGCATCGCTAGTGAGGGCGATCATGGCACGTGAGACGCCCTGTGGGAGTATGCCTCTGATGACCTTAAGCTCGCCAGGGGCGAGCTGGATGGAGGTGGGCTCACTGACTGTATGGTCATCATAGCGGAGCTGCCAGTCGGTGACGACGGGGGTCATGGCGTAGTTCTTAATAGAGGCTTCCCAGAGGCGTTCCCCGTCGCGGGTCTCGCGGTAGCTGATGCCGGTGAACCCTGCATTGGCGGTCTGTGCTCCGACCGAGACCACCGCCGCCCCGTATGGCGCACTGGCATCTGCGGGGAGGTCTAGCGGGGTATCCGTGAGGTAGAGTAGCGCGCCCTGCTCGCCCACCAGTGAGCGTCCGATGCGGAGGGTGGACTGTGGCGACAGTGCGCCCGTGGAGGGATGCCATGACTGGAGCGCCTCCCGCGCGGCGGTGAGGTCATTCCCATGGTAGAGGCGCGGCTTACTGATGTCGGACGGGATGACCCAGAGCTCGGTATGAGGCGTATCGCCGATGATCTGCTGCACCTCATCCTGCAGGGCGGCGGCTAACTGATCCTGAAAGACGGACATGGAGGCGGAGCTATCGACCACGACGGCGACCCTGATAGTGGCGTTCTGATCGACCAGGCGAGGCTGCACGAGCAGGAGCGTGAGGAGGAGCGCCGCGAGGAGCTGCATCCAGAGTGGGAGGGAGTTCAGCAGGCGGTCGAATCTATGCCCACGCTGTGCCTGGCGGTTGGGGTCGGGCAGGAGGAAGAGGGTGCTGACGACTACGACCTGCGCCTGGCGCTGCAGGAAGTGGATCAGCAGGATCACGGGGATCGCCAGTAAGGCTAGCAGCCCCCAGGGGGTAGAGAGAATGATCGGCATACTAACGAGAATAATCGAGGAGTTTACGAGGGATCGCCTCCTGCGCGAGGGCGTCCTGGAGGGTCGTGTCCGCAGACACACGGGCGAGCTGCCCTGCTGCGGCGCGCACGCTCTGCTCCCAAAGGCTAAAGTGCCTGCGGTAGGCGGTGCGGTAGCGGTCGAGGGCTGCACTATCTATGCGGTAGGAGGATCTCGCAGCAGTCTCGGCGTCCTCGAACTCGTAGTTCCCCTTCCAGTCTGGGTTCATCTCTGACTGCAGGTAGGGGGCAAAGCAGAGGAGACTCCCGCCTTGGTGCTGGAGAGGGTGCAGGATCTGCCCGGGGTCGCCCTCGTAGAGCAGGTCTGAGATGAGCACGCGCATGGAGCCCGAGTGCAAGGGAATACGGTCGATCCGAGGAGGAATGGCATGAGATGGGGCGATGGTGTCCTGTAGGTGCCGTGTCCAATGGGTAGAGTGGACCTCCTCAGTCGTCACGGGGAGATAGTGGTCGCCAGCGATGAGGTGCACGGAAAGCTGCGCCCCGCGTTGCTGTGCCGAGGCAGACAGCAGGTAGAGCAGCTCTGAGCTACGCTGCGCCTTCGCCTCGGTGAAAAACATGGAGGGCGAGAGGTCGAGGATGAGATCGACAGTGGGGGCGACTTCTTCTTGGTATTGCTTCAGGATATAGTTCCCGGATCGGGCGTAGGCAGCCCAGTTAATGTGCCGTGGGTCATCTCCAGGGGCGTAGTCCCGATGGTCTTGGAAGTCCATGCTCGCGCCCGTCCCGCGCCCCGCAAACTCGCCCGCTAAGCCCGACCAACGCTGCGCCCCAAAGGGGAGCGAAAGCTGGCTCGCCAGTGCCTCGGCATGAGTGCGGTATGTGGACTGTGCAGACATAACTCAGGGGCAGAGGTTAGGCGTTTTCCTGATCGGCGGGCGCATCTGGGGCTGGAGCTGGGAGCTCCGCCCGCTCGGAGCTCTTATTCCCGGCGGTCACGGCTTTCTCCTGCGCCAGCAACTGTCTACGATCAGGGCGGCTTCTAAAGAACAGGAAGATGACACTCCCAATGATGGTAAGCCAGCCGAAGAAAACATTCAAAAAACCATTATCATCGTAAGAATAAGAGCTTACATTCGTTAGATTCATCGGAGGTAGCCAGAGGAATAACCAGGAGCCTTCGCCTTCCCCTACCCCCTCAATAAGGATGATCACAATGGCAGAGATAATCGTAAGTATCCCCACACCAATGAGGTAGAAAACGAGGCGGTTCACTGACATATTTCGTAAGAAGGATACGAAGACTGCGGGCAACAGCATGATTCCGATCAGAGAGGTGAACCAAATAAAAATTTGGAAGATGTTATCATGGCGAGTAGCTAGCCCCCACTCCTGTACTGCGGTGAGATAAGTAGGGAAGAACTGCCCCAGAAGCAGCAGGATACAGAGGGAGAGATACCACACTCCAGATCCCATCCCCGGGTAGAAGAGGTGACGAAAGACTCCAAGGCGCCTCTTAGCCTTTAAGCTCCGTGCTACGTTTGTGGTGATGTAGGTGTTCTCAGTAGAGGTAGAAATGACGTGCAGGGTGAAGACAGCGGTGCACATAAAGAGCACGAAGCATTGCCCTACGATATAGAATTCCTTATCCGACCAGGAGGTCATCTGGTAAAGCGCTAAGAGCACCACGTTTGCCGCGATGCCGGTGAGCAGAATCCCCAGGAACAAGAGACGGCGCGAGAAGGCGCGGTTCTCTGAAACAGGGGCAATGACGGAAGCCGCAAAGTCGATCGCTAGATGCGCGACATAGATCAGCCCTAGGAGAATCATGCAGATCGGTAACAGAAGCCAAGGGCTAGATATCAGCTCGCCAGCCACCTCCGTCATCCCAGCCCCCATGAAGAGGTAGGAAATATAGATCAGCAGAGCGATCAACGAGGATGCCACCACGATAATAATCGAGGCGATCCGAATAAAGGCGATGGAAATGGCGGAAAGCCCGATACATATCGCCGTCAGCACGCCCCCGACAATGAACACGGACAGGAACATGAACAGCTCGGTAAAGAGCTCCATCTGGCCGAGGAAGTAGCGCAGGATCAGATAGGGCAGCAGGGAGATGGTAAACAGGAGGGACTGCGCCATGATGGAGACCCACTTCCCCTGCACGATCTTCCACGAGCTGAGCCGCGTAATAGCGAGCAGGTCCAGGGTGTTGCCCTTGATCTCCCCATTGATCGCATTTGTGCCCCGCAACGGCTGGAAGACACAAACCGCAAGGATTTGCACGAGGAAGATGAAGTAAGAGAGTCCGGTAGCGGCTATATTGTTGCCGATGATGAGGGTTATTATGATGGAGATACACAGGAGAGCCTGCGCTACCAGAAAGAGGATCGTAAAGCTGACACTGCGCAGCCCCTGGCGGATCTCCTTCACCAGCATGGGCGAGAATGCATCGCTAAAGTCAAAGATTTTGCCGATCGGGGAGCTGGTCCGCAGGGCTTTAAGGTCGGTGGTGGATTCTTCCATAATAGTGATTATTGGGCGTTGGATTCCGCTAGGATTTCGATGAAGGAGGACTCGAGGTTTTGCTCCTCGCGCTTGAACTCGCTGACCTTCAGGCCGCTGGTGATCATGTTACGCAGGAGGTCGGCGGCGACCTCTGGGTTTGTGTCGTCTTGGATGCGCAGGCGTCCGCCGTGGAGGGTGGTGTCGATGACCTCGGCATAGGGTGTGGTGATCGCCCAGTCTTCCAGTTGGCGCGCGGTACCGTGTAGCTCTACGAGGTAAACCTGCCCGTCACGTTGGGCGCGGTTCTTCAGCGACTGTGCATCGCCATGGTGCACGATGCGCCCATCGTTGATGAAGAGCATGGAGTCGCACATTTCGCCGAGTTCGCTGAGAATGTGGGAGGAGATAAAGATGGTCTTCCCCTCGTCTGCGAGGATTCGGATCAGGTTCTTCAGCTCTACGCGCGCCTTTGGGTCTAGCCCGGCGGCGGGTTCGTCCAGGATGAGGACCTCTGGGTCATGGAGCATGGTGCGCGCCAGGCACAGGCGCTGCGTCATGCCCTTGGAGAGCTTGTTGGACAGGCGCTCCTGAATGGGCAGGAGGTCGGTAAACTCCATGACCTCGCGCACCCGCATCTCCCGCTCCGCGCCCTGGAACCCGTAGGAACGCGCGTAGAAGTCGATGTAGTCCAGCACGGTCATGTTGTTATAGTGCCCAAAGTCATCTGGCATCCACCCGAGGATGGCGCGCACCTTCTCTGGGTAAGCGACGACATCGTGCCCACAGACTTCGATGCTGCCACTAGTGGGGTAGTCCAGGGTGGACAGCATCCGCATGGTGGTCGTCTTACCGGCACCATTCGCCCCGACAAACCCACAGACCGAGCCTCTCATGACCTCGAACGAGAGGTCATTCACAGCGGTAAAGCCCCCAAAGGAGCGCACGAGATTGTTCACAGAGATTGCTACTTCAGACATATCGGTTAGTGGGTAGAGGGGGTAAAGGTTCCGGTAATGATGGTGTCGCTGCGCTTCCAGTCGATGGAGCTGAGCGTGTCAATGCCACCGAGGGTATCTGTCAGGGCGATGTAGCTCTGTGGGCGCTGGGATAAGGCGTGGATCCGCGTCTGGTATTTACCATTAAACATCTCCTCGATTTTGCTGGTATGAGTGCGGTATTCGGCATCGGTGATCTCGTGGGCCCGCTGCGGGGTCCCGCTGATGAGGTCTGTCACCGTGTAATACTTCTCCCCATCGCGGAGGTAGAGCTGGTGGATCGGGTGGGCAAAGCTGGAGGTGAGCGTCAGGCTGTCTCCATCCCGGTCGATGTGGATGTCCTCCTTCGTGACCTTATGCCCTATGATCAGGTGCCCGCTCTCTGAGCGCGAGCTAAAGAAGTTCCCCTGATGGCGGATCGTGCCGTCCGGCTGTGGGCTGAGGGTATAGGTCTCATCTACGCCCTCCCCATCCGCGATCACCCGTGCCCAGCGGGATTGCGAGAGCGGGATTTGATAAATCTCGTAGTCCTCATCCAGCTGGAAGGTGGTATTAAAGAGCACCCCCGTTCGGCAGAGCTGCTGCTGGGTGATGTAGGCTTGGTCCCGCGCTGGATCCAGCTCCATGTGCACTAGACGCCCCCCTCGCCCACCGGTGCCCTCGGAGATCAGAATAAACAGCAGGAGCAGGAGTGAACCCGCCGCTGCAATGATCGGGGTGGTAATAAAGAGCCTATGCCGCTGTCCCTGGCTAGCAAAGACAAAGAAGTTCAGCGGACCGACAAGCACTACAAAGATGATCACAAAGAACGCCAATAGAGCGCCCCCGAAGTTTTTGCTGCCCATCTGCCGGGCTAAGTTCCAG
>CAYWAG010000044.1:0-9225 GCA_964455925.1 uncultured Verrucomicrobiales bacterium
CATAATGGGGGTAAAGCGTTGTTAGGGGGGCTGCCGCGAGGCGCGTGGATGATGGTGCAGCATGAGCTGCACAGGACATGCATTTACATACGTCAGAACGGGGAAGATGCACGTTGAAATTTTCTGAAATTAGGAGTGTTAATTCTCGATCCCCTAGTTAAGCGTCTCTGCCAATGACTAGACCAGATAATCGCCAAACTGACGAACTTCGCCCTATTACCTTTGAGACTGGGATCGCCCCACATGCGACCGGCTCTGTCCTCTGCTCCTTTGGGGATACAAAGGTGATTTGCGCCGCGACTGTAGAGGAGAACGTGCCTCGCTGGATGAAGCATCAGGGCGTAAAGGGAGGCTGGATCACGGCTGAGTATTCGATGCTACCATACAGCACTCTGGACCGTAAAACGCGGGATAGTACGCGTGGTAAGGTGGATGGGCGTTCTATGGAGATCCAGCGGCTCATCGGGCGTGCGCTCCGTGCTACGATCGATCTGGAGGCTCTCGGGTCTCGGACGATCTGGGTGGACTGTGATGTCCTACAGGCTGATGGCGGCACGCGGACGGCCTCCATTACCGGTGCGACTGTGGCGATCGGGATCGCGCTGAACCGTCTGATGGCGGAGGGTAAGATCGCTACGATCCCAGTATCTAAGCTCGTGTCTGCGGTGAGTTGCGGTGTGTACCAAGATACGCCCGTCCTGGATCTGAATTACCCAGAGGACCGCGATGCATCTGTGGATTGTAACATCGTGATGACCGAGGATCTAAACTTTGTAGAGCTGCAGTCCTCTGGCGAAGAGGCGGTCTTTACCGATGAGGATCTAGCCAGTATGCTGACGCTGGCGCGTAAGGGTGTGAAGGAGATCGCACAGTTACAGCGGGCTGCCATCGCGGAAGGGTCACGTGGCTTCCAGCCTGATGTCCCAGACTTCACGGGAGCAGCGGATAAGCTCGAGTTTTAAAGAGAGGCTCCCCGCTGGACTTATGGTGTGCCCTGGTTTTGCTAGGGTGCATTTTTATTCAATGAGATGTTGTAAGGCTGGAATTCCTTGCTAGGATGCCCCACACGGGAGCCTCATCAGCCCCCGACGTTGTGAATCTTCTAATAGGGTTCCGGTCGGTTGCTCTTGAGAATTCTCTTACAGCAATATCTTTTAAAAATTATGGGAATCTTCGATAAGCCAAAACTCAAATGGGGAACGAAGACAAAGGACATCATTCCTGACGATCAGTGGACTAAGTGCCCCTCGTGTAATGAGCTTTGTCATAACTTAGATCTCGAGCAGAACCAGAACGTCTGCCCCAAGTGTGATCATCATTTCCTCATCGGATCACGGGAGCGCATTGCCCATCTAGCGGATGAAGGTTCCTTCGTAGAGATGGATGCAGACCTGATCTCTGAGAACCCTCTGGACTTCCCCGACTATGTGGAGAAGAGCGAGCTGCAGCGTAATAAGTCTGGACTGAAGGATGCTGTGGTCAGTGGGCGCTTAACGATCGAGGGGAAGCCGGCTACGATCGCGGTGATGGACTTTAAATACTTTGCGGGTTCTATGGGGTCTGTGGTAGGGGAGAAGATTGCCCGTGCTATTGAGACTGCTACCGCTGAGAAGTGTGGGGTCATCATCGTGTGTGCCTCCTCTGGTGCGCGGATGCAGGAGGGGCTGCTGTCTCTCATGCAAATGGCTAAGACCTGTGGCGCGCTGGCGAAGCATGCGGAGGCGAACCTGCCTTATATCTCGATCATGACGCACCCTACCACGGGTGGGGTCAGTGCTTCCTTTGCTACGGTTGGTGATATTAACTTAGCAGAGCCTAAGTGTATGATCGGCTTTGCCGGGCCGCGTGTTATTAAGGAGACGACGCACCAGGATCTGCCTGCTGGCTTCCAGACCGCAGAGTTTATGGTCGAGCACGGGCTGGTGGATCAGATCGTGCACCGTAAGGAGATGCGTTCCACTCTGGGGACGTTACTGGGCTATATGCTTCCATAGGTTGTTTATCTCAGGAGAAACCTGGCTCCCACTGGTCAGTGGTGGGGGCTTTTCTGTTATCTATTGACTGGTTTTCTCTCATTCACATGCTGGATCTATGCAGGTAACTCCGCCCTCTCATTCCTTAGGTGAGGCTCTTGACTGGCTTTACTCCACGCAGCTCTTTGGGATTAAGCTGGGGCTCGATAATATGACCCGCCTGCTACGTGAGGCTGGGTGTTACCCTCTGGGGCGGACACGTGTCATTCAGGTGGTGGGGACGAACGGAAAGGGCTCTACGAGCGCCCTGATGGATTCGGTCGCGCGGGCGCATGGGTTGCGGGTGGGGCTCTTTACCTCTCCGCACCTTATCGCCTTTGGCGAGCGCATGCGGATCAATGGGGTAGAGATTCCAGCGCCGGAGCTCGTCTCGCACCTCGAGTATTTTCGGGATTTGGTCGCGGAGTGGGATCCTCACCCAACGTTCTTTGAGCTAACCTTAGCGGTGGCGTTACGGCACTTCCTGCAGCATCGCTGTGAGCTGATCATCCTGGAGGCTGGGATGGGCGGACGGCTAGATGCGACCAGTGCAGTGCCGCGTGACCTGAATGTCATCACTCCCATTGGTCTGGATCACCAGCAATACCTGGGTGAAACGCTGGCGGAGATCGCGGGGGAGAAGGGTGCGGTGATGCAGGCGGGTGTCCCAGCTGTCTCCGCCCCCCAGGAGCCAGAGGCACGGGCACGCTTGCTAGAGCAAGCCAGTGAGGTGCGCACGAACCTGGAGTTTGTCACCGCGCCTTTTACTGGCTTACGCATAGGACTGACAGGGGCGCATCAGGCATGGAATGCGGCCCTGGCGCTAGAGGCACTGGGCACGTTGCTGGGTGCTGGTGCCTTACGCTATGATGCGGTAAAGACGGGGCTAGGCGATGTGACATGGCGTGGGCGCTTCCAGCGGCTGACACAGCCGGACGGGGTTACGATCCTAGACTGTGCGCATAATGTGCCGGCGACCACTGCCCTCGTTCAGACGTGGCAGCAGGAGTTTCCGCATGACCGACCGCATCTCATCTTTGGGGCGAGCGAGGATAAGAACCTTACTGATGTGCTGGCGCTACTCTTACCGCTGGTGCGGTCGGTGGAGGTGTATCAGCTGAAGAACCCTCGTGGGGCTAAAGCGGAGGCGCTCCTAGCACTGGTCTCCAGCCTGGCTCCTGACCTACCGTGTGAGGTTCTCCCTGCATTAGCGCAGGCGCGCTCTGCATCCCATCGTTTAGTCGTTGGGTCGGTCTTTCTTGCTGGGGAGTGGTTAGAGCAATACCCGTAAGTTGACAGCACGGTCAGTAGGCAGTAGGTCTCTAGCGATGAGTGAGAACCTACATGGAAAGACGGTGATTATAACAGGAGCGAGTAGTGGGATCGGGCAGGCGATCTCTCAATCCGTAAGTCAGCACGGGGCGGAGGTCGTGGCACTGTGTCGGACAGCCCCAAACATCGACGGCATACGCCATATTGCGACCGATCTACGGGATCTGGAGTCGATCCGTGCTGCCTTTGACACGATTCCGTCCTGTGATGCGCTGATCAACAATGCAGGGATGGCGTACTGCTCGCCCATCATGGAGGGCGGGGTCGATGAATGGGATGAGATGTGGGAGGTCAATGTGAGGGCGCTGGCGTATTGCAGCCACCTGGCGCTCTCTCGCCTCACGGCCCAGGGGCAGGTGATTAACTTATCGAGTATGAGTGGGCATCGGGTGCCGCCGAGTGGTGGGTTTTATGCGCCTACGAAGTTTGCCGTTCGGGCGGTGACAGAGGCTCTGCGCTGGGAGCTGAAGGCGGCAGGCAGCCCGATCCGGGTGAGTTCCGTCTCCCCTGGCTTTGTCGATACTCCGCTGCTGGATACCTACTTCCAAGGTAGGGAAGAGCAGCTTGCCAGCACGAAGGCCACGACACAGTTTCTGACCTCTCAGGACATCGCGCAGCAAGTTCTCGCTATCTTACAAACCCCGTCACACGTCGAGGTCGGCGACATTTCGCTACGTAGCGCAAGCCAGTCCGTGTGAAAAAGATTATAAAAACGCTTGAAGGGACATCAAATGATGATAAATTAAATGCATGAGAACGACCATCAACATAGATGACGACACATTGACACGTGCGAATGAGCTGTTTTCCTCCATGAAGCCGACAGAGCTGGTCAACAAGGCGATCGCAGAGATGGTCGCCCGTGAGTCCGCACGGCGACTCAGTGACCTCTTTGGGGCAGAGCCAGACGCGACTGCTCCAGAGCGCCGCGCTGCCATTGTCACGGAGGAGCCTATAGAATATAACCCTCGCTAGTCATGCGCATCATCGTAGACACAAACCTCTGGATCAATCACTTACGTGGGCGTAACTCTGACCTCAGGGGGATACTGAGAGAGGAGGATGTCCTCATTCATCCTCTCATCTACGGTGAGCTAGCCCTAGGGACGTATGCGCAGCGGGATATGATCCTAGAGTATCTGCGCGAGCTACCCTCGGCGGTGGTTGCTACTAACAATGAGGTGTATCAGACGATCGAGAGACACTCCATCTACGGGCGTGGCATCGGCATTGCAGATACGATGATCCTCTGTTCCACCCTCATTACCCCTAAGGCTCGGCTATGGACTCTAGATACCCGCCTCGCTAAGATCGCTGATGAACTAGGGGTAGCATACCGCCATGGCTGAGGCTGTAATTCCTACAATACAATAGGTGTAAGGTCTCAGCTCTCTTAGCTGATAAGGAATGCGTAAAAATTCAGCGGATTTCCTCCTTTACGTGGGGAGGGGATACGGGCTATGCATGGTGGGTATGCCCATCTCAATCCCAGATATCTTACATGCTACGCAGGGCGAGCTCTTATGCTCTGCGGGGGATAGCTCCTTTCCTCTCTCGGTCTCTACAGATACCCGTGCGGTTCAGCCGGGGGATCTCTTTGTAGCGCTAAAGGGAGAGAACTTTGATGCGCATAACTTTCTGGAGCAAGCGGTGGCGCAAGGGGCGACTACGCTGCTGGTGCAGGAGGATCGCGGGATGTCGGGCGTAAATGTGATCCTGGTGCCTGATACGCTGAAGGGACTGCAGGATTTAGCCGCGTATTGGCGGACACAGCTTACGGATCGGGCCGTGGGGGTGACTGGCTCTAATGGTAAGACCTCCACTAAGGATCTAACGCATGCCGTGCTAGCGACGCGCTTTCGTACGAAGGCGACGCTAGGGAACTTTAACAACCACATCGGGCTACCGCTGACGATCCTGCGTAATGAGCGGGAGGATGAGGCGACGATCTATGAGATGGGGATGAACCATCCAGGAGAGATCGCTCCGCTCTGTGAGATTTGTCAGCCTAAGGTCGGGCTGATCACCAGCATCGGCACCGCGCACATCGAGCACATGGGCACGCGGGAGGCGATCGCCCAGGAGAAGGGCGCGCTGGCGGCTGCGCTGCCTAAGGACGGCACGCTTATTATCCCGGCGGATATTGATTACCGTGAGACCCTGCTGGAGATGAACCAGGGGCAGGTGCTACAGGTCGGGATCGAGGATGGCTCCCCGATCTGTGCGATGGATGTGCAGGCGGAGGGCGATGCTACTGCCTTTACGCTCCGCACTCCTAAGGGAGAGGCGCGCGTGGTGCTACCGCTGAAGGGGCGTCACATGGTCTCTAATGCGCTCCTCGCTGCAGGCGCGGGGCATGTCTATGGTCTGTCACCGGCGGAGATCGCGCAAGGGCTGACCTCGGTCGAGCTCACCTCTGGGCGTCTGCGTCAATATTCCTCCCGGGGCTACACTATTCTCGACGATACCTATAATGCGAACCCTGACTCTATGAAGGCGGCTGCCCTCACAGTGCAAGAGGCCCTGGCGGATGGTCAGGTGGGGTATCTCGTGCTCGGTAAGATGGCAGAGCTAGGAGAATTTACCGATCAAGGGCACCTAGAGGTCGGGGCGTATGCGGCGGAGCTAGGGCTACAAGTCATTGCCGTGGGCGAGGAGGCAAAATATATTGCCAAAGGGGCAGAAAATGCTGGTATGGAGGCAGAACATTTTGCAACCAAGCTGGAAGCAGAGCACTGGCTGCAGGAGAATCTCGCTCCTGGCTCCCTCGTTCTGTTTAAGGGGAGTCGCTCTGCGGCGATGGAGACCCTCATGAATGCTGTTTTCCCCGAATAATACGATTACTTTTACACATACTTAAACCGACACTATGCTATACTATCTTTATCAGATTTGGGCTGCCGCACTTGAAGACGGCGCCGGTTGGGCAAAGGCCTTCAGCTTTCTTAATCTCTTTCAATACATTACCTTTCGCGCTCTGCTGGCGTGTTTGGTCTCCTTTGTCCTGAGCTTAGTGATCGGGCCGCGTCTCATCACGGCGCTGAAGCTCCTGAAGGCTGGTCAGCCTATCCGTGGGGCAGAGCTCATGCGAGGGCTGGCAGAGGCGCACGGTGCGAAGGCGGGGACCCCTACGATGGGGGGCGTCATGATCATCGGGACGGTGCTGATCGCGGTGCTGCTCTGTGGTCGTATTATGAACCCCTTCCTCGTCGTCACCGTGTGCTCCATGGTCGCGCTTGGTCTCCTAGGATTCCTGGACGACTACATGAAGGTGGTAAAGAAGAACTCAGACGGGGTGAACGCTAAGACTAAGCTCGTTTGGCAGCTCGGAGTCGGTGCGGTCGTAGCGGGCTTCCTCTTCTTTAAGGGCGATACTAGCACCTATCAGCTGGTGGATCAGCCGATGAGCATCAGCCAGATCGCCTTCCCGCTCTTTAAGTCTCCGCTGATCAATCTGGGATGGCTCATTATCCCGTTCTTCGTTATCCTCTGCATGGGGAGCTCGAACGCGGTGAACCTTACCGATGGGCTGGACGGACTCGCCATCGGGGTGACCATCGTGGTCTCCCTCGCCTACTCCATCATCGCTTACCTCGCGCAGCACCAGTGGCTCGCGACGGAGTACCTCTCCATTCCGCATAATCCGTTCTTGGGGGAGATTACGGTCTTTCTCATGGCTCTCGTTGGGGCTGGGTTCGGCTTCCTCTGGTTTAACTGTCACCCCGCTAAGGTCTTTATGGGGGATACGGGTTCCCTAGCTATCGGTGGGTCGCTTGGCACCGTGGCGATCTGCACGAAGCAGGAGCTGCTCCTGGTCATCATTGGCGGAGTCTTCGTGATGGAAGCCGTTTCTGTGATTCTCCAGGTCGGTAGCTTTAAGCTCCGTGGTAAGCGGATCTTCCGCATGGCACCGATCCACCACCACTTTGAGCTCAGTGGATGGCATGAGAACCAGGTCATTATTCGCTTTTGGATTCTGTCGATCTTCCTCGCGCTTTTTGGCCTGGGGCTGATTAAGATCATCTAAGCTACACGCTCTGATCATATGCAATATTCCCGACCGAATTCTGCGCTATTTACCCTGGAAGATGACCGTGTGGTCGTGCTAGGTGCTGGCCGTAGTGGAGTAGCCGCTGCTAACCTCGCGGTCGCGCGGGGGGCAGAAGTCCGACTGTTTGACAGCCGTCCTGACCCTGCTCCACAGGGGCTGGATGAGCGTGTTACAGTGGTCGGTAATGCCACTCCAGAGATGGGGCGCACAGTTTACTCCGACTACCTCGTGCTGAGTCCAGGCGTCGATACCTATGGTGAACTCGTAAAGGCGTTCTCGCTGAATACGACCGAGCTCATGGGTGAGCTAGAGCTGGGCTACCGCTACTATGATGGTACCTGTGTCGGCATTACGGGCACGAACGGGAAGACCACCACGACCGAGCTGATCGCACATCTCATTAACAAGCTCGGCTACCAGGCCCTACCCTGTGGTAACCACGGGACCCCGCTCTCTGAGCTGGTTCTCAACGGGGCACCTGAATACGCGGTCGTGGAGCTTAGCTCCTTCCAGCTAGAGACGATCTCCACCTACCGGTCGGCGGTCTCACTGTGGCTGAACCTCGCGGCAGATCACCTAGACCGCTACCCTAGTATGGAGGCTTACCGTGCTGCTAAGGAGCGTATCTTTGAGACCCTCGCACCATCGGACTGGAAGATTACACGCCATGAGGAAGGGTTCGCCTTTCCGCACTCGCACCTCACCTTTAGCGCTCAGTCCGGGGATGCCACCTATTCCTATGCTGGTGGTCTCATTCAGCGTCCTGGAGATGGTGCTGCTCCCGTAGACCTGACGCGCACGCGTTTACGCGGGTTACATAATACGGAGAATGTGATGGCAGCATGTGCCGCCATCGACTGCCTAGGGCTGCGCTGGACGGCACCGCCAGAGGAACTCCTCGCAGACTATCACCCGCCATCGCACCGTTGCGAGCTGATCCGCGACCTGGATGGTGTGGGGTATATCAACGATTCAAAGTCCACGAACCTGCACTCTCTGGAAACAGCGCTCTCCGCCTTTGAGCAGCCGCTCATCCTGATCGTCGGAGGGAAGGATAAGGGGCTGGACTATAGTGAGGTCAAAAGAAAGCTTGCTGGTAATATTAAACTTTGCTTAACTATTGGGGAAATCGGACGTGATCTGGCTGAGCAATTCACCAGTGAGGTGCAGACGCAGTACTGCCCTACTCTCGAGGAGGCGGTGCAACAGGCGCACGCCGCCGCAGAGACGGGTGACTACGTGCTCTTCTCCCCAGGCACCTCGTCCTTTGACATGTATGCGAGTTATGTGGAGCGCGGGGAGGTTTTCCGATCCCTCGTGAATACGCTCCCTACGCCTACCGTCTGAATGTAAATCATCCTGCTCCTTATGAACTCTCCACGTCGCCCCTCATCGCCTCGTCGTGCTGCTGCTGGCAGCCGTAATGTCCTAAACGCTGTTACCCAATCCCGCTGGCGCAAGCATCGGGTCACGGCTGGTGCCGATGGTGGCTCTAAGCTCAACGCTAAGGTCGTCGGCGGCTTACTAATCCTCGTGGTCTTTCACGTCGTAGCGGTCGGCGCGATCGCGCTGCACAGTAAGTATTATAAGAGCAACAGCAATGTAGCAGAGGACGATCAGCCTGTTGACCAGCCTGTTGACCAGCCCGTGACGCCGGCTACTCCGTCGGCACCCGCCCAGCCAGAAATCTCGCGTAACGAAGAATACGCATGGGTGCTGTCTGGAGATACCTATGAGGCCATCGCACAGCGCCGGAATGTCGATGCCGAGGAACTGCGTAAGCTAAACCGTAACCGCGAGCTTAAGCCCGGGATCGGCATTAAGATCCCT
>CAYWAG010000045.1:0-9170 GCA_964455925.1 uncultured Verrucomicrobiales bacterium
TCTCGTAGCGGCGGCAGCGTGGGCACATCTCATACTCCGTCTTCTCAGAGGTCGCACTGAGTTCTGCGCCCTCGGTGAGGTGCAGCTCTGCGATGATAAAGAACTCGGTATAGAAGTCGCGCTCCTCTAGGAGGCTGCGGTGGGCGAAGTCTGACGGGAGGGATAAGGTCACCTTAGCCTCGTTATTCTTCGTGAAGGTCTTCATCTTCACTTGCGCCTCGTTAGCGGTTTGGATCACGCCGCGCACCTTCAGGAGGTCTGCCACGATCTCCTGTGCAGGGGACTCACCTAGCTCTAGCTCCTCGGGGAAGCGCTGCAGGTGGATGGAGTCCGTCATTGGGTCATGCCCAGCGTGCTCCCATGCCTCCTCTGCCGTGTATGCCAGAACCGGTGCCAGGAGACGGACGAGGGACTCAAACACATGATGCATCGCCGTCAGCGTAGCGCGGCGGCGGAAGGAGTCCTTAGCATCACAATACACGCGATCCTTCGTGGTCTCAATGTAGAGCGCGGAGAGATCTACGGTGATGAACTGGTTAATAGTCGTAAAGACGCGGCGGAAGTCATAGGCGGCGTATCCTGCCTTTGCCTCTGTGATCGTCGTGTTAAGGCGCTCCAGAATCCAGCGATCCATGAGGGTTTCCGCCTTATCGGCAGTGATCTCAGAGAGCGGCACACCATCAGTAGCGACATCGAACCCATTCAGGTTACCCAGGAGGATCTTAAAGGTGTTACGGATACGACGGTATGGATCTGCGATCTGCTTAAAGAGATCCTCACCAAACGGGACAGAGTCCTGCCAGTCCACGGAGCTCACCCACAGGCGCAGAATGTCGGCACCATACTTCTCGTAGTAATAGCTCGCGAGCGTGGGCTTCACCTTCTTAGGCTTACCGTTCTTATCCTTCTCTCCTTGCTTAGACTTAGAGATCTTAGATCCATCTTGGTTCACTACGAACCCGTGCGTCATCACCGTCTTATACGGAGCATGGTCACGCATCGCGCAGGAGAGCATGAGAGAGGACTGGAACCAACCACGGTGCTGGTCCGTCGCCTCTAGGTAGAGGTCCGCAGGCGCACTGAGCTCTGGGTGCTGGTCCAGCACAGAGACGTGCGAGCAACCAGAGTCGATCCAGACATCCAGCGTGTCACGCCCTTTCTTATATGTGCTCGGCAGACCGAGGCGCGCGGTGAGTTCCTCATCAGAGAGGCTAAACCAAATGTTCGTTCCTTCCTTCTCTACCAGGTCAGCCACCTTACGCGCGATCTCTGCATCCACGATCGGCTCGCCGTTCTCAAAGAAGATCGGGAGAGGCACACCCCAGGTGCGCTGACGGGAGATACACCAGTCTGGACGGCTCTCAACCGTGCCATACATACGGTTCTCGCCCCACGCAGGGAGCCACTCCGTCTTCTTGATCTCATCCAGCGCGGTAGTCCGGATCCCACTCTCATCCATGGAGATAAAGAACTGATCAACCGCACGGAAAATGATCGGGGTCTTAGAGCGCCAGCAATGTGGGTAGCTGTGCACATAGTTCTCCTTACCGATCAGGTGCCCCTTACCAGCTAGGATCTTAATGATCGGAACATTACAGTCAAAGACGTGCTCACCGATAAACTCGTCGATGCCACAGTCTGCGGTAAATTTACCATAGTCATCCACCGGGGAAAGAAGCCCAAGCCCGTTGGCCTGGCCAGCCATGTAGTCATCCGCACCATGCCCAGGAGCAATGTGCACGAGACCTGTGCCTGACTCTGTCGTGACAAAGTCCGCCCCGATTACCGGCACCTGACGGTCGAGGAAGGGGTGGTTCACGGTCTGCCCGATGATGTCCGCGCCGATGACTTCGGTCAGCTCCTCAGTAGGAGAGAAGCCCGTCTTCTGTGCGAACTGCTCTAGGAGATCACGAGCGATGAGGAGGCGGTCCGTGACCGTCTCAGTGTATTTATTCCCCTCGGCATCCTTCTTCTGCACGTCCTTTGAGAACTCACCGTAAACATAGACAAACTTCTCATGCACGGCGACCCCAAGGTTCGCAGGCAGGGTCCACGGCGTAGTCGTCCAGATGACGACCTTATGGTCCGCCCCTTCTACCGGGAACCCTACGAAGAGGGCGATGGACTTCTTATCCATATAGTCCACCTCGGCCTCCGCCAGCGCGGTTTGGGCACCGTAAGTCCACTGCACGGGCTTCTTAGACTGATACACCGCGCCTCGCTCTATGAGCTTAGCGAAGGTGCGGATAACTCCAGCCTCATAGTCAGGGTTCAGAGTAATGTATTTCCCCTCCCAGTCGGCAGTAACCCCTAGACGGCGGAAGGAGTCGCACTGGATCTCGATCCAGTTACGGGCAAACTCCTCGCACTTGATGCGGATCTCCTCTGGGGACTCGTCCCGTGCTTGCTGCACGACCTTAAACTCGATAGGGAGACCATGACAGTCCCACCCAGGGATAAAGGGAGCCTCATAGCCCGCCATGTTCTTAGACTTCACGACAAAGTCCTTCAGCACCTTGTTCAGAGCTGTCCCCATGTGCGCGTCACCGTTAGCAAACGGAGGACCATCATGCATGATGAACTTCGGTGCGCCCTCAGACTGGCGCTGGCTAATAATCTGCTTATAGAGCCCTGCTTCTTCCCATTTCGCCAGGCGAATGGGCTCGTTCTGCGCGAGGTTACCGCGCATCGGAAAGGTCGTATCCGGAAGGAAGATGGTATCTTTATATTGAGAAGAGGACTCGCTCATATCCATGTTTCATGGCAAACTCTCCCCTCGTGTAACAGAACATTTTTCGGAAAAGTGCAAGAGCAACGGACAGGACAATCAAATAAGAGAGAGGTAAAACAAGCGCTCACTAAAATTCGTTTTTCAACCACGAATTTACACCAATAGGCACGAATTATTTATCTTTTAAAGTCACACCTATGATCACGTCTTCTTCATCTTCCAGAGGCCATATTTATTTGATTTAAAAAGTAAATCATTAGCGGATATTCGTGTAATTCGCGGTATAAAAAATACCACAGACTGCACCTGAATACTTACTGCCCTGGTAGGTGTAGGAGAAGCTCGCTTCGCTCGGGGTGATGCATGACGGCGAGACGCCGTCGCTCCCCTCTGGTTTTTACCCCCGAAAGCGTTGCGCGATGGGCATGCGTCTTCCTACGCCAAAGGCCTTTGTTGTTACCCGTAGGCCTGGAGCAGCTTGGTGGCGCTTCCATTCGTTGAGGTCGACGCGGCGTTGCACCCAGCGCACGAGGCTTTCCTCATAGCCGGTCTCCGCTAGGATCTCATCGGCAGACTTATCTTCCTCTACATACTTTTCTAAGATCGTGTCGAGGACATCATATTCTGGTAGGCTATCCTGATCCGTTTGATCAGGGCGGAGCTCGGCGCTGGGGGGCTTATCGATCGTGTTCCAAGGGATGATCTCTTGCTCCCGGTTAATCCAGCGGCAGAGGTCATACACCAGCGTCTTAGGCAGATCACTAATGACAGCTAGCCCACCACACATATCGCCGTATATGGTACAGTATCCCACCGCGAGCTCGCTCTTATTCCCCGTAGTCAGGAGTAAGGCGCCCGTCTTGTTAGAGAGGGACATTAAATACAAGCCACGAATGCGTGCCTGCATATTCTCCTCGGTAACATCCTCGGCCGCATGGTCAAAGGGGGCAGCTAGCGCCTGTTTCACGGACTCAAAGCTCTCCGCGATCCCCACGCGATCACAGCGCATCCCTAAGGCGTGGGCGAGAGCCAGCGAATCATTCACACTCCCCTCAGAGGAAAAGGGGCTCGGCATCGTCAGTCCATGTACCTTATCCCCGCCCAGAGCGGCACAAGCCAGCACCGCAGTCAGGGCAGAGTCTATCCCACCGCTCAACCCTAAGCACGCGCGGGAGAACCCACACTTCGTCGCGTAATCTCGCACCCCCAGCACGAGCGCCTCATAGAGTTCCTCCATCGGGTGCAGTGGGGTAGTGACGATCGTTTGGGCGCGGGAGTCCACCACGAGGGTTTGCTCCGCAAACTGGGCAGACTGCCCGATGAGTTCGCCTTTCTCACAGAAGGCGAGAGACCCACCATCAAAGATCAGCTGATCATTACCGCCTACGGCGTTACAGTAAAACAAGGGCACTCCAGCCTCCTTTGCCACTCCAGAAAGGAGGTTGATACGGCGCTCCTGCTTACCATGACTGTAAGGCGAGGCACTGAGGTTAACCAGCACATCCACCCCTTGATCTACGAGCTGGGTGATCGGGTTCACCTTATATAGAGGGCGATGCAGATAGTCCTCCGTCCAAATGTCCTCACAGATCGAGATTCCAATGCGCACGCCATTATATTCCCACACTAGATTCTCTGTAGCAGGCGTAAAGTATCGTTGCTCATCAAAGACATCGTACGTTGGCAGCAGCATCTTATCCCGTCGCCCGTGGACCTCCCCATTCACCAGAATCGCAGCCGAGTTCGTAAACGGCTTCCCGATCCCGTCGGCATGATCAACATAACCGACAATAAAGGGCACCTCCCCGACCTCCTTCGCTAGCTCCTCCAGCACCGCTAGAGATTGTGGAATAAAGCGTGACTTAAAGAGCAGGTCACGCGGAGGGTACCCGACCAGCCCTAGTTCGGGGGAAATCACCAGGTCTGCCCCTGCATCTAATGCCTCGCGGTATGCGTTTACCAGCTTCTTCGCGTTTCCGGGAAAGTCCCCGATCGTAGGGTTAATCTGTGCCAAGCCAACTTTCATACCCGCATTCATAGGACAGCCCACCGCCATCCGACAAGCTCAATCCCATCTTGTATCTCCCTCCGTCATGAGAGAAAGCTCGATAAGGTATCAATGAGACGAGATCTGAGGGTGACTCCGTCGTGTTGGAGTTCCTGCTGCTTCTGTTGATAGAGGGCACGCCCCTCCTCCGATTCGATGCGGATGGGTTCATAGCCCCACTCGCTCAGATCATAGGGACTAGCCTGCATGTCGATCGTACGTGCTCGCAGCGCGAGCTGGAAGCAGTCCCATACTAACTCACTGCCCACCCAAGGGCTACTCTTAGACGCCCACTTATACAGGTCCATATTCGCATGAATGCATCCGGGTTGTTCCTGCGTCAGCCGATCCTCTAGGCTGGGTTGTAGCCGGTTCAGAGGCTGTGCCTCTGGGGCAAAAAAGCGGTAGGCGTCAAAGTGCGTGCAGACTAGGGGGCGAGATCGCACCACCGCGTCCACTTCCTCCTGTGAGAGGCGGAGCGGTGCCGTCTCACGGTGTCTGACATCTGCCCCCGTATAGACCATGGCCCATTCATGGAGACCATAGCAGGAGAGCACCGGTTTATTCCCCTGCGTATTCTGCAGTAAGCGGAGGGTAAACTCATGTCTGCTACGCTCCTTATCCGTAATATGCATCGGGTCTAGGTAGCAGGAGCCATCTGAGGCGTATGTATAGCGAGATGGGCTGAACCGCTCTTGGTCTGCCTGCTCCAGCCTCACCCCTACCCCAGGTTGCCACTTCTCAAACTTACCTAGCGAGAACGGGTAATAACGGGTCAAGAAATCATACACAGGATGCTTCTCTCTCCGCGAGGCACGCTTACGTGCCGCCTGGGCAAAGGAGTGTACCTGCGTAAAGTGATCACGTGATTGCTGGCTCCACTCCTGTAGGGTGAGCCGCCTCGTCTCCTGCGGTGCCATAATGTACTGAGAGCGCGTGGCTTCTCTACACGAGAAGCCCTACGAGGTTCCTTACTTCAGGTAATCCTGTGCGCCAAAGGAGAAGAGCTCTCCTGCCTTAAAGAAGCGCTTCAGCTCTACCTCTGCGGCCTCTGGGCTATCGGAGGCATGACAAATATTAAACATGGAGTTAATCCCAAACTCACGGCGTACAGAGCCAAGCTCCGCCGTAGGGGAATCCGTAGCACCGAGGATATCACGGACACGGGAGATCACATTCTCGCCCTCTAATGCTAGTGCGATGACGGGAGCACTGGTCATGAACTGCACCAAACGCGGGTAGAATGGACGGTCTGTAATGTGAGCATAGTGCTCTGTGAGTAAGCTCTCATCCAGCTGCATCATCTTCAGCCCCCGAATGATAAACCCCTCGGCTTGGTAACGCTTTAGGACTTCACCCACGAGGTTCTTCTCTACGGCATCGGGCTTAAATAAAATTAGTGTTGTTTCAACAGGCATATCCTCATTCCACGGTATTCTGACGAAAAGTAAAAGCCTTTAATCCCGAATCCTCAGGAATAAGACACTCTATCGTCGGTGCAGACGGCTGGCAGGAGAGTTCATCTTCCGAATTTGGGCAAAGATTTGCACATTGATGATTTCAAGTTGGATTTTGTTTTTGATCGTGTGAATTAATCTCATATGACCACTACTCTACCGAACTAACACCTCCCTTGCAAGAGAAAGTTCATTTTTTTGAACAGTGTTATCTTGATGAAACTCTACCTGAGAACGGCAGCGAGGGGACATGCTGTGTAGCTGTCGGCAGGAAGGTGCTCGCGGTACTTTGCCAGCACCTTGCGGGAGCGAGCCGCTAGCTTACGGCGGACTTCACGGCGCTCCCCTTTGACCCTCGCGATCTGCATTTCATCATAGGCTGTGGTCTGGTGCCGCATCCAGGCGATGACCGCAGACTCCGCCCGTTGCTCGATGGGGATACGCTTCGTGCGTGCCACGGTATTACTCCCTACTGGGATGGCATGATCCGTGACGAGCTGCGCCATCCGCACTGCGAGGGAGAGGTGCTCTGGGGCAAAGTCTAGGAAGGCGAGAACGGCGGTGCGAAACTCCTCGCCATAAGCCACCTCTTGTTTTTCACGGCGCGCTCTTCCCGCATCGAGCTTACGTTGGTAGCTAGGGTCTTCTAGTTCTAGCGCTCGCTCCGCGCGCAGGCGCTCGATGGTGGCATGATCTGATAGAATGCCTAGTGAGACCATGCGGCGGCGCTTTTGCGTCTTAATGATCCAGCAATCATGTGCCTTTTTGATCCGACGGCTCAGAGCCGCATCCCCAGGAGGCAGGAGGGACCAGCCGGCAGGAATCTTCAGCGGCTTCCCCTGCTGGTCACGGACATATCCATCCTTCGGATCTGGGCGCACCTCGCGGCACTCGTATTCGTCGGTATTCATATTTGTATTCCTACCTGGTAGACATAGGGTCTGCGAGAAATTTTTACAGGGTTTGGTGTAACTGCTCCAGCGCCAGGACGGCATACGCAGTGACTAGAATAGGGTCGTTCTCCCACCAGCGGGAAGTCGCATTAAGCCATGAGCCGTCCTCACGTTGCTGAGACACCAGCTGACTGCCAAGCTGCCGCCGCCAATCAATGCGCGTGCCGTCGGTCTGCATTAACTCCCTGCAGCCGGCAGTAGCGAGACACTTCGCCATGGCTTGATAATAATAATAGAGCCCTTGCTGCTGCATACCAGGGTTCTCCGTTACCGAGAAGTTCGCACCCAGCCATTCCAGAGCGGCGACCACCCGCTCATCATCGGCAGCTAGATCTGCGTATATCAGAGAGAGGAGTCCCGCGTATGACATCGAGCCATAGCTCCGTAACGCCGTGGGCTGATCCTTATGCGCCTTCTTCCCAGCCTTAGAGTCACCAGGAAAGTAGACAAACCCACCTCGCTCCTGATCATCGGCTGCCGTGGCCCAAGCTTGATCATTCGTTGCCGATAAGTTTTGGCAGCGGGTGATAAACTGTAATGCTGCCCCCCAGTTCAGCTGGGGTTGCGGATCGCTACGATCTAATGCTAGTGCCTGTGTATGGTAGAGCGCCTCCAGGGCGAGATGCGTATTAGAGAGGTCGGAGTGCTTATAGGTTCCACCATACCCTACCCCTCCATCGTAAGGGGTATCAATGCTCTGCGGCGTGCCCCAGTCTGTCTGCTGCCCGATGAGAAAGGCGCGAGCCTTAAGGATCGCCTCATGGTACTGTCGCTCACCAGTAGCCAGCCATGCCATGATGGCTGTAGCGGTATTATATGTCGCTAGTCCCTCCGTGTACACACCGCCATCCGCCTGTTGCTGGGCGCAGAGCCACTGGAGCCCTTTTGCGGACTGATCCTGCTGCGGTGGACGGAGCCCCTGAGGTGAGCGATGAAGAGCAGTGAGAACGAGCGCGGTTAATGCCGGATGCTCAGGGTCGCTCCAACTACCATCCTCGTTCGCCTGCTCCGTCAAATACTGGTTCCCCAGCTTAATCGCACGCTCTACCTCTAAGCGTAGCGAAAGGTAAGCCGTGTTCTGCTCCGCCTGTAAGCAGTAGCACGTGGCCGCGAGGAAGGTAAAAAGACTGGTAAGAAAGTGAAGCCTCATGCCCATCCTCATAGCAAACACACATGGGTTTGGCTAGAAAAAGTAAAGCCTGGTCGCTGAAATCACCGCAAAGATAATAATCAAGGTGCTGAACAGACGCTGAGGAACAATCTGCAACAGCCCCTTGCCGATCACCACGCCGATGATGACTAATGGCGCGAGCTGCAGGTTCAGCCACAGGGAGTCCGCCGTGATCAAGGATAAGCTCCCCAGTAGAGGCAGCTTCAGAAGATTAATCAGCAGGAAGAAGCGCGCAGCCACGCCGACTAGCTCCAGCTTAGGTAGCCCGCGGGTCAGGAGGTAAATGTTCATCACTGGGCCCGCGGCATTCGCGAGCGTGGTTGCCACTCCGCCGCAGAGCGCAGCCCCCACGCCTAAGCCTCGGGAGCGAAAGAAAGCATGGTCAGGTCGATACCGCTGCCAGAGAGAAATGAGAAGCATCACGAGGATAATCGATGCGATCACCGGCTTAGCCAGCTCATCTGAGAGGCCTGGCAATAACCACAAGCTGATCCCGATCCCTACTAACGCCGGAGGCAAAAGCGGCCACACTTGCCGCCATGATCCATGACGACGCATCACCGGATACACCGTGCAATCTGCCACCACTAACAACGGGAGTAATACCCCCACTGACTCCTTCCCAAAGTACCCCGCAAAGACGGAGATCGTCACTAAGCTTAACCCACTAAACCCGACCTTACCCACCCCTACAAGAAGTGTAGTAAGCCCCAATATTACCCAATCTGCCGTACCCGTAATCATACTTCTCACTATCTGCTCAGAGCAGCGATCCGATAGCAAGCAGAAGAAATAGGGTGATTAGTGAACC
>CAYWAG010000046.1:0-9161 GCA_964455925.1 uncultured Verrucomicrobiales bacterium
GCAAGTAGAAACCAAGGGTTCCAACCAAATTCGTGCGGAATACTTTCACTTAAGGCGTTAATGGGATTATTCATGTGTATTATGTATTCTTGATGTGTTTCTGTGTTAGTAAGGGTGTCTTATATTGTTGATTCTCTGGGGGGATCAGTGCGTTCTGTGAATTTACCAAATTATGAAATTACCGGATTTCACACTGCACGACATTTTTTACCCGCAGATTGCGCCGATTTACGCAGATTATTTTTTGGGGATTCATAGATATACTGTAATTGCGAGGAAGGCTTGGGTGAGTTTATGTTTTTTAAGGTTTTTTGTGAGCAGATAAGCCCTCTGTGCCTCCGTGCCTCTGATGGTTCAAAATCCCCTAGAAAACACGGTTGAGTTCTTACCATTCGAGGCTGACCTTAATTACTTCACAGCAAACTATGAGTTACTATCTGAGACGAAGATAGTGAGGATGAGGCTCCAGAAGACGAGGATGAGGTTCATTAAGATGATCTGGAGTGAGGTGGGGAAGGCGTAGATGATGCTGACGGCGGGGATCCAGACGGCCCAGTTCGAGATCATGAGCGGTAAGGCGCGATCCCAGAAGCTGCGCTCCTGCAGTGCGGTGCGTAGCCCCTGGTAGGAGAACTGCTGGTCCCGCCAGAGGAAGATGAGGGTAAAGAAGGGGACGACGTAGAGCGGCACCCAGATGAATTGATCCACGAGCACTTTCTTAATCACCGTGGAGACTGTGGGCGCAGAGCCGAACAGGCTGGCTTGGTATTGGTAGAGCCACGCGGTCAGGGCTCCATTAATGCCCCAGACCAGAAGGGTGAACAGGAGTTGGGCGACGCTGCGCTGTGGCTGCTGGCGCTTAGCCGCCTGGAGTGCCTCCACCCCCAGTGGAATGATTCCCCCGAACAGGACGGTGAGTGCGATCGCTAACCATGGTGACCAGCGTTCATTGAGGCTCCCGAGGTCGTCAAGCCGCGCGCTGACGGTGGGGATGAGGTAGTAGGAGAGGATCAGTGCTAGGGCGATGGACTGCAGCAGTAAGCCTGCGGCGAGGTTTTGGCGCGCGGCGCGCAACCCTGTGCGAGCCGCGTTCATGAGGTGATGACGCATGTGAGATAGGGGAGGGCTAGTCGTAAATGTTGAACCGGACTTGGGCGAGGGCTCCTTCGCGCACTTGGATGGTCCCGAAGTTTTGGCTCTCACCAGTGAGGATGCCGTCCTGCCAGGAGAGGAGCTTCATGGTTACGATGCTGCCGTTATGGAGCATGAGGGTGATGTCGCCCTGCTCCCGCTTAGCCTCTTGGTATGGCATGCCAGAGAAGTCGATGACCGCTACCTCTGCGACGGGGAGAGAGATGTCTCCCAGCGTGGTGGTGGCGCGTAGGTCTTGCTGGTGGTAACGGAGGTCAGCGGCGTCGATCGTGTCGCCATTGTTGAGGTAGATGATCGCGTGCTGGTCTGCGGAGATGATGGGTGCCAGGGGCTGAAGGCTGTAGGGGAGGATGCCGTTCCATGCTTGGAGCTTAGGGGCGGTGAGCTGGGTGTCACCATCGTAGTCGGCAAACACGAGGAACCATGGGTGCGGCTCGATCCCATCTGGTAAGACCCATTCCGCCATGAGCCGACCGTTCAGATAGCAGATGAGGCGCTGCGCGGGGAGGCTGCAGAAGAGGTCGACCGTGTTCTCCGATCTTTCATAGAGCTCTTGGATCCCGTTTTTCTGCCCCAGCACTTCTAGGCTGCCCTTGACCTTGGTCTTGGCAACGAGGGAGCTCCGCTGTATGCTGAGTTCGATGTAGTCGTTTGGCTCATAGTTCGTGCCCTCTGATGCCATGAAGAGGAGCTTGAGGCGTGGCGTGCCAGAGATTCCGACCTGTGACCGAAAGTGGAAGCTGGTGGGGAAGCCTGTTTCCTTACTCATCGCGGCGCGCCCCTGGCTCGTCAGGCCCTGTGAGTTAGCGCGCCATTTCTTTCGGTTCGGGATGGGTGCCCAGCTGGCGAGGGTGTCGAGGTCGGTGAGGAGGTTTGGGGTGGTGTGGAGGGGCTTAATCTTACTGACGAGCTGGCGCTGGATCGTGATGGTTCCCGCCCACTGTGTTTGTAATGTAATGTCGTCTGCACTGAGGGACTGGATCTGTCCTACATAGGTGTCGCCCCGATGCATGGTGACTAGGAGCTGGTGCTGTCCCGGGTGCTGTCCCGTAGGGGCTGGTGATGGGGTGTGGTCTACTGCAGGGTAGGTGATAGTGGCGAGCTGCTGGTCGCGGAGCGTGACATCCTGTGCCAGGCTGTCCGCATACCACCTCAGTGCTCCACTCTGGTAGGAGAGCGGGCGCCCTGTGAGCTGATCCCTGTTCTGCAAATGCAGAGTTTGCGCACCCACCAGTAGGGGGAGAAGGGCGAGGATCAGGAGGCGGTAAGGAGGGGCGTGCATAAGGGTAAGGGAGCAGGGGAGGGGGGAGAGGTATTATGCCACTACCATAGACCGTATTTCTCAAAGTGCAGGGCGTAGAACCCCATGAGCAGGTTCGCTACTGCGTGCATCGTAATGACGGAGAGGAGGCTCCGCGTGATAATGGTGACGAGGTATGTGAGCGATCCATAGATGAGCGCCCCCGCATAGTCCACAGGTGCATGCGCGATCATAAAGAGGAAGGTGACGACGGCAAAGGTCATCCAGCTGGCCTTACCAAACGGGACTTTCCAGAACCGTCCTGGAGGGCCATCCAGGTCCAGAAGGTAGCGCATGAGGAAGCTGCGCCAGAAGATCTCCTCTGCAAAGGAGACGAGAATCACGGCACGCCAAAACCGCACGACTACTGCGAGCCAATACGCGGGTGACCCTTGCTCAAAGAGCAGCCCGTCAAACCCATCTGCCCGCTTCTGAACGCCGAGCCGCTTAAGCCATCCGTCGGGATCATGCTCCAGCCCCATCCACTCATAAAGCTGGGTCGGCAGGATCCAAAACCCGATGCCCACAGCCCCCATAATCGCCCCAAACCAGACCCAGCGCGACCACTGTAGCTCGTAGTGCTGCCAAAAGAAGGCTAGCGCGCCAGTGCCTAGGAGCACTTCTAAGCCCAGCATCCAATACTCCGGCTTCTGTCGCCACCAGGGTAACTCACTATGATCACGGAAGAAGTCGATATACCCGATCACATTCCCCCCAATAAGACCAAAGAGAAGGATGATCGCTAAGGGGACAATATGGGCGAGAGTGCGGTCCTGTCGCCATTGCTGCAACTGTGTCATACCGCTACCCTAAGGTAACCTCACAGCACAGATCAATCCCCGAATAGTGAGAAAAAGTGACTATTCAGGTGGGGTGGCAGGCAGGGCTACCTCATTTCAATGTGATAGGCATGAAGATTTTTAAATAGACTATCTAGTCACCAGGATAGCTCAAACCTCTTTTGAGTTATTCTGCAATTACCATAACTATTCAGGTTCACTCTGAAATGATTATTGTCCACAGATAGACGCAGATAAGCACAGATGAGGTAATAGTTATATCTATATTAATGAACTTGCCGGTCGTTTAAATTGATTAGTTCATTTTACGGAAAGAAGAATCCCTAAGCCTCTCTGTGTTTATCTGCGTCCATCTGTGGACCAACACCTCCCTTTTCTTGGTGGTTAAAATTGATCAAATTCCTGATATTGTTGAATATATCAGGAATTCTTATCTTATAGCGTTTTTCTAATGAGGTAGCCCTGTCACAGAGCAAGAATTCACAGAATTGTCGCCCGCTCACCCTGTTGCTCTTGTGCGTTCCGTAAAGCAAACTACAAGAAATCTCGCTTTGATCATGCAATCAGATCAGTTCTTTTTAGCGCAATTTAGCGATTCTCGCAGTTAACCACTCCTTCAGCCCGACCTAAATAGTTAGAAAAAAAAAGAGCAACCCAAAGGATTTGGGGTGCTCTTATTAGGGTGAAGGAGCGCCACTCTGTGTGGAGTGGCGGGTGTCTTACTCTTCTTCTGCGCCGAAGTCGACCCACTCGATGAGAGCCATTGGGGCTGCATCGCTGGTGCGGAGACCGAGCTTAACGATGCGGCAGTAACCACCTTGGCGGTTACCACATGCAGGTGCGATAACGTCGAAGAGGTCTTTAACCGCTTGGTCGTTACGGAGGTAGCTCTTAGCTACACGGCGAGCGTGAACGTCACCTTTCTTACCAAGGGTAACCATTTTCTCTGCGAATGGACGGAGAGCCTTCGCCTTAGCGAGGGTGGTGCGGATACGCTTATGCTCGATGAGGGAACACACTTGGTTCGCCATCATGGACTTACGGTGTGGGACGCTGCGCTTTAGCTTGAGAGTCTTATGTCTTTTTCTCATGATCTTCTAAATTGTTAGGGGTAGGGGTGTTGTTAAAGGGGGGGAGTGTAGAATCTTATTCTTCGATGTTCTGCGCGATCAGGTCGGCAAGACCAACTGGTGCCTCATCGTCAACGCCGAGACGTGGAGCAGTGAGTTTTGGCATTGGGCCAGTGAGAAGAGAGGGGTCAAAGTTCATACCAAGGCTGAGACCAAGGTCAACAAGCTTATCTTTAATCTCGTTGAGGGACTTCTTACCAAAGTTACGGTACTTCAGCATCTCGCTCTCAGACTTCATCGCTAGCTGCCCAACGGTGGTGATGTTCGCGTTGTTCAGGCAGTTCGCCGCACGGACGGAAAGCTCGATCTCGTTAACAGACATGTTAAGAAGCTTCTTAAGTGCCGCATTCTCCTCTGACTGCTCAGATGGTGCGTCCTCAAAGTCCACTAGGCTGTCGTCGTAGTTTACGAACACGTCTAGGTGGTGACGGAGGATGGCAGAAGCTTGGAGCAGCGCCTCAGATGGCTCGACTCGACCATCGGTAGTGATCTCTAGGATGAGCTTATCGAAGTCTGTCATTTGCCCAACACGGGTGTTCTCAACCGCGTATTTGACACGAGTAACAGGGGAGAAGATGGAGTCGATCGCGATCACGCCGATAGGGCTGTCAGGGGATTTGTTCTCATCCGCAATGCGGAATCCACGGCCGACTTCTACCTCGAACTCACAGTCAAAGTGTGTCTTACGGTCGAGGTGACAGATGACGTGGTCCTTATTAACGACCTCGTAGGCGGTGTCCTCTGTGATGTCGCCAGCGGTGACAGGACCTTCCTTATTTACGTCGATCTTTAGAACGCGTGGCTCCTTGCTGTGGTGCTTAAACTTAACTTGCTTTAGGTTAAGAACGATGTCGGTCATGTCCTCGATAACCCCTGGGAGAGCCGCGAACTCGTGCTGAGCACCTGCGACTTTAATAGAGGTAATAGCTGCTCCTTCTAGAGAAGAGAGGAGCACTCGGCGGAGGGAGTTACCGATGGTGTGACCAAAGCCCGACTCAAAGGGGTCAGCGACAAAGCGAGCATAGGTCTCTGTAGCAGTGTCCTCTTCTTTAATGAGACGGTTAGGGAGCTCGAAGCGGTCAAGGTTGACACTTCCTTTGTTATCGATATCTTCTACGTTTTCTTCTGACATTTGGAATGGTTGGGATGGCCGGGTTACCCTCACCCGCATGGTGTATCTTCCGCGCTAGAAAATACAGTGAGGACCTACAGCTAATAATACAGCGGGCGCGCAAGTAAAAGGAGTGTCAAACGAAATGCAATAAAAAAAGGAAAGAATCTTTCATTATTATTTTCTCGCTACTGTTTACGGATGGGGCTAGTTGTGAGCCTGTAACGTGGCGATCTACCCGCTCAGATGCCCAGCCCCCCTCTCATTCATCCTTCATTTCTTCTTCCCATGTCATTCTCTAGCACACTTCAGACTCTTACCTACGCGGGGTTGAGTTTACTTACGGGGCTTTTCTTAAGTTGCACCGCTTCCCCGATCGTTGTGAATCCAGCGGCATCTACCGTGACGAGCTCTGGAGTGCGTGCTACTCCTAACCATGGCGTCGTCACGCAGCCGACTGTTACTACTACCGCACCTGCAGTGGTGGCGCGTCCTGCAGCCCCGGCAGTAACAGCTGCGGCGGCAATCGTGTATGACCCTCGCACCGGGCGTGTCCTGTTCGATAAGAATGCGCATCAGCGCCGTGCCGTAGCATCTACGCAGAAGTTGATGACTGCCTTACTGGCTACTGAACATGGGCTGAATAAGATGGTCACTGTTCCACAAGCCGCTACGAATGTGGTGCCCTCTAAGCTGTATCTGAAGCCAGGGACACGCTATAAAATGGCGGATCTAGTGGAGGCGATGCTGATCCGCAGCGGGAACGATGTCGCATATACCGCTGGGTATGGGGTGGCAGGCTCTAATGCTGGCTTTATCCAGATGATGAATAATCGTGCCCGTAGCCTAGGGATGTATAACTCGAACTTTATGAATGCCCACGGTCTGACGGAGACCGGGCAGTATTCCACCGCTTATGACATCGCGCTCCTCGGCGCGACGGCATACCGCTCGAACTTTATCCGCTCCTGCGCTAGTAAGCAGGAGACGACCTTTACCTACGCGGATGGGCGCACTAAGCACCTGACGAATACGAACAAGCTCCTGAAGCGCGTTTCCTTCTGTGATGGTCTAAAGACAGGGACGACGAATGCCTCTGGTAAGTGTCTCGTGTCGAGTGGTACTTATAATGGTCAAACCCGGATTGTGGTCGTGCTGGGTGCCAGTAATACGGAGAACCTACTGAAGGACTCCGAGGTGCTTCTCCGCTGGGGGATGACACAGTAGCGGTCGGGAACTCTCTGGCAAATGGTTTCCTATGTCGGCTATGTCGGATCCTATTCAGGCTCAGCTAGACGCGCTGGAGGCAGAGCAGTTATTACGTGTGTGCCGGGAGTGGACACCACTGCCCTCTGGGCTGTTACGAGACCCGGCAGGGAAGGAATACCTGCAGTTTGCCTCTAACGACTATCTGGGGCTGGCACAAGACTCCGCACTGATTACCGCAGCACAGGAGGCGACTGCCCACTACGGGGTAGGGAGTACCGGGTCACGACTGATTACGGGGACGGCTCCCGTCCATGTGGACTGTGAGGCAGAGATCGCGCGGGCAAAGGGGACTGAGGCGGCGGTGTTTTTCTCCACTGGTATGATGGCGGCTCATGGCGTGCTCCAGGGGCTGTATGGTAAGGATGATACGATCCTCCTCGATAAGCTCTCCCACGCCTGCTTGATCGATGCGGCACGGGCTTGTGGGGCGCGGTTACGCGTGTTTCCGCATAACAACAGCGCGCGCCTAGAGCGGCTGCTACAGGGTGAGCGAGCACGATTACCGCGCGGAGGCAGGCTGCTGGTAGTAGTAGAGTCTGTGTATAGCATGGATGGGGATCTCTGCCCGCTGCGGGAGATTATCGCGCTAAAGCACCAATATGGGGCGGAGTTGCTGGTAGACGAGGCGCATGGGCTGGGCGTGCTGGGCCCGACAGGCATGGGTCTGGTAGAGGCTCTCGGTCTGCAGGCTGAGGTCGATTATCAAATGGGGACATTGGGCAAGGCTGCGGGGGGAGCTGGCGGGTTTATCGCCTGCTCCCGTTTAGCCCGGGAGTTAATGGTGAACCGTGGGCGTAGCTTCATCTTTACCACTGCGCCTCCTCCTGCCCAGGCGGCAGTGGCGATCGCCGCGCTGCGCCTAATCCAGTCAGATCGGGGGCGAGCACGGCAGCAGCAGTTAACAGCGAACCGCACACACCTCTCACAGCGCATTGGGCAGCCTGTAGAGTCCGCGATCTGCCCCCTCATCCTAGGTGAGAGCGCGGCGGCACTAAAAGCCAGCGCAGACCTACTCCACGCAGGCATCCTAGTGCCAGCAGTGCGCTATCCCACCGTCGCTAGGGATAAGGCCCGCTTACGCATCACATTACGGGCGAACCACACCCGGGAAGACATAGACGCCCTCTGGTCACATCTCTCCTGTTTCGCCTAAGGGCACACCAGTCTATGCCTTCCAGCGGGCGATCTGCGCCTTCACGTTTTCGATGCTAGGGGCACCGGGGTTCGTGCGGGCTTTGAGGGCGGTTTGGAGGTTAAAGACCGCTTGCGCATCTGGCTCATAGGCAGGATCGATCGTGGTGAGGTCGATCTGATCCAGCGGCGTGCCAGAGGAGACACTGGCTGCCACTGCTTTCCCTACTAGCTCGTGCGCGCTACGGAAGGGCACGCCCTTCTTAACGAGGTAGTCCGCTAGATCAGTGGCGAGTAGGAGCGGATCCGATGCGGCGGCTTCACAGATGTCCACGTTGACTGTCATCGCAGCGATCATCTCCGCGTTGACGCGGAGTGTGAGCTTGATAGTGTCGATGGAGTCGAACAGGGGTTCTTTATCCTCCTGCAGGTCGCGGTTATAGGTGAGGGGCAGTCCCTTGATCGCGGTGAGAATCGCGGTGAGGTTCCCGTAGAGACGTCCAGTTTTACCCCGGGTGATTTCACAGACATCGGGGTTCTTCTTCTGCGGCATCAGGGAGGAGCCTGTCGTGTGTGCATCGGAGAAGGTGCAGAACCCGAACTCACTGCTACTCCAGAGAATGAAGTCCTCGCTCAGGCGTGAGAGGTGCGCTCCGACCATGGAGAGGGCGAAGAGCAGCTCGGCGATGTAGTCCCGGTCTGCGATCGCATCCATGGAGTTCGTGGTGACGGCGGAGAACCCGAGCTCATCGGCGATCTGCTGGCGGTTGAGGTTGATCGTGGAGCCAGCGAGGGCACCGGAGCCGAGCGGGGAGATGTTGAGACGGGATTGGCAGTCACGGAGACGCCCCTTATCACGGGCTAGCATCTCGACATAGGCGAGGAGGTGATGCCCCACCGTCACAGGCTGACCACGCTGTAGGTGCGTGTAGCCCGGGAGGACGGTAGCGGCATACTTCTCGGCACGATCCAGCAGTGCTGCCTCTAGCCCCTCGATGAGCTCGATGACACGGTCAATCTCCGTGCGGCAATAGAGACGAGTGTCCGTAGCGACCTGATCATTGCGCGACCGCGCGGTGTGCAGCTTCGCTCCTGCCGCCCCGATCCGCTTAGTAAGCTCCGCCTCAATATTCATGTGAATATCCTCCAGAGCGGTAGAGAACTCGAACTCCCCTCGCTCGATCTCGCCCTCGATCTCACGTAGCCCTGCCTCGATCGCGGCAAACTCCTCCTCCGTTAGCAGTCCCGCCGTCACCTGCGCGCGCGCA